>CAIOKW010000099.1 GCA_903858975.1 Oligoflexia bacterium
AGCCTCAGCAGCCCGCCGGAACCATTCATAAGACAATCCCAAGCGTAAGCTGGGCCGATTTTTTGGGGAATTAGGATTCGGAGCTCATGAGGGGAGGCCCTTTGATTTTCTTACCCTCCATGAATACTGCAGGAAGTTACACGCTGACTGCGGCGTCTTCAGGCCTCACCTCCGCGGTTTCAAGTCCGGCGTTTACCGTAGCGCCTGCGGCCGCAAGTGCTACGACTTCTACCATTACTTCAACCAGTCCTGTTGTTGCGGATGGAGTGGCGATTTCAACGGTAACTGTGACGCTCAAGGATGCATTTAGTAACGTGATTTCAGGAACGACTCCGACCTTGTCTGCAACAGGAACCGGAAATACCGTGAACTCATGTTCGGCGACTAATGGCTCGGGTGTATCTACCTGCACCATGACTTCGACAATTGAAGGATTAAAAGCGCTTTCTCTCTCAAGTCCTGCGATTTCTCCGACCAACTCCGGTGCTCAATTCTATGCGGTGAATATGAATAGCCCAGTGTGTGATCAAGCGGGGGCTGGAACCTCTCAGACTACCTGTGATTGGGGAAGTATTACTGCTACCAATACGACCGGAACTTTCACTTTCAAAAACATTTCTACGGGGAGCGTAACGCTCGGAGCAAGTTTGTTCACGATTTCAGGCGGAAGTTCAACCAAGTTCTTGATTCAGGCAGATAACTGTTCAACTAAAGTGATGGGTGTGGGTGCAAGCTGTACAGTTCAAGTGAACTTCTTGGCCAATGGCCTTACGGTGGGTACTTATAGCTCAAGCTTAATCTTTAAACTTCCCGGAACCTCGAATTCATCAACCATTACGATCACGGGTACTGTTCATTAAGCTTGAAGTTCATGGGTTCTCATCTAAAATAAAGTCATGAAGAAACTACCCAAGTGGAGCTATGGCCTTATTTTGTTACTGGCGGGATTAGGGGTTTGGAGAATTGCCCACCTCGCAAAACTTGCCATGACAGTCGAGACCGACCTGTTCTCGCAAGGTCAAGTGGAGCTCAATCACGGGAACTACCGATCAGCGATTGAAATCTTCGAAACTTTTTTAAAGCGTGATCCTCATCACGTTCCCGCTCTTCAATTCAAACTTGATGCCGAAATTCGTGCGAATCGCTGGAAGGATGCTGAAGAAACTGCTGATCGCATCATGAAAATTGAGCCAACCCCAGTTCATAAAGCGCAATTGGCGGAACTCTATCGACACAATGGCAAAGTAGACCTCGCCAATCAGTTGCTCAATCTTCCGCAAGCGACCCCAACGCCCACAGTAAAAAAATAGTGATTTAGAGGGAGAGGCTTCAGATGGACTTTGGACAAAGCACAGACCCCATTGAGCTCTCAGGGCTTACAATGCGATTGCCTCCCTGTGATTCGGATGAGGAGCGAGCTCAAATGGCGCGTCTGAAGCGAGCGAGTGAGCGTTCGCAGGCTTCGCAAAAACTTTTTGTCGGTGCCCCGATTTGGAGTCATGCCCCATGGGTTGGAAATTTTTATCCCGAGGGAACTCCGTCTACTTCCTTTTTGAAGGAATATGGAAAGCAATTAGGAACAGTAGAAGTGAATTCGACATTCTATGCGATTCCGAGTGAGGAAACGTTCAAGAAGTGGAAGGAGAGTGTCGATGAAAATTTTCGCTTCTGTCCAAAATTCCCGAAATCGATCAGTCACTCGCTGAATCCCGAACACCCTGACCTTAAGATCTTCACTGAGCGAGTCCTGAGTCTGGGAGATCGTCTCGGAGTATGTTTTTTGCAGCTGCCCCAGTACTTGTCACCGGGTGAAAAGCCACGACTGGAGCGTCTCTTTCAGGCCTTGCCTCGGGAATTAAAAACGGTCGTTGAGTTTAGGAATCCTGAGTTTTTTGAATCTCAACGATTGAAGGCAGAGTGGGTCGATTTACTTGCTAAGAATTTCTTAGGAACCGTCTCGGTCGATACGCCCCTAGAGCGCGCGGTTGCCCACGCCAGCATCAGCTCAACTCGAGTCATGGTTCGTTTTTTAGGTGGAAATCTGCACGATACAGATTTCAAGCGCCTTGAGGAATGGACGGAACGAGTGGCACTTTGGTTGAAGAACGGGATGAAAGAGATTTATTTTCTAGTGCATGAACCGGAAAACACTTTGGCCACGGAGGCTACGGCCCGTTTGATTGAGCTCATGAACACAAGGCTTCACCAAGAGTCAGTCTCACTCAAGCTTGTTCCGATTCAATGGAATCATCTGCTTTAAGGGAGTGGGTGATTGATCAGTTGTTATTTGGTGCCCAGAACATGAATCGAACATGCATGGATCGCTCCGCTCGCCCCTGAAACGAGTGCGTCTACCAATTCCGCCACCTGGGCACAGGAAGATGTATTGAATGAACAGGGAAAGTCTGAAGTGGTGGGTAGGGACGGAATCGAACCGCCGACACATGCCTTTTCAGGGCATTGCTCTACCGACTGAGCTACCTACCCACAGTCAGTTTACTTATCAGTAAGAGATTATTAGGGTTATTCCAGAATGACGGAGAACGCAACAGGATTTAGTTGGTAACTCTCTTTTTAGAGTTTCGTTTAGCGATGAGGCTCTGGGGGGTTTCATTTTTCTGGGCTAGGTTTCGGGATTCGGAGTCGATGGAGTCTGGGGCTTCGGATTTTACCTTTTGATAGAGATTCTCCCCATAAAGGTCTTCATTTTCTGGGCTTGGATTTGCGAATGCAGAGGTGCTTACGAACAGGATGAGCCCAAAAACGAGTACTGTACTAAATTGTTTTCCAAACATAGCCCTAACCATTCTTTCCCTTTTTAATTACGTACCGAAACTTGAATGGCGCGACCGTATCGCAAGGCGTCAACTTCGTCAATCAAAAACATTTATCCTTCAATTTCCCTTTATATTTCGTGTGTTTTCAACTTTTTTTACCTTTCCAGGTTGACAATGAGGGGGGCGGAACCATCTAATCGTCTGAACTTAAAACTTTCGTTTTTAACCAAACCCTAGGAGGTAAATCACATGCAAGTTCGTCCATTGCACGATCGTGTTCTCGTGAAGAGATTCGTAGAAGAAGAAAAATCAAAAGGCGGAATCATCATTCCAGATACCGCGAAAGAAAAACCAATCCAAGGTGAGATCATTGCTGTTGGAACAGGCCGTGTTGCCGAAGACGGAAAAGTTCGTCCACTCGAAGTGAAAAAAGGCGATAAAGTTCTTTTCGGAAAATATTCAGGAACTGAGATCAAAATCGAAGGCGATGAGTTCCTCATGATGCGCGAAGAAGATATTCTCGGAATCATTCAGTAATTCAATTAACTTAATAAACAGGAGAAAACCATGTCAGCAAAAGAACTTAAATTTTCTCAAGAAGCTCGCAATTCAATTTTGAATGGTGTGAACATTCTTGCAGACGCAGTAAAAGTAACCCTCGGACCTAAAGGTCGTAACGTAGTCATCGAAAAATCTTTCGGTGCTCCAAACATCACTAAAGATGGTGTGACCGTGGCTAAAGAAATCGAACTTTCAGACAAGTTCGAAAACATGGGCGCACAAATGGTTCGCGAAGTAGCTTCAAAGACCAATGACGATGCCGGTGACGGAACCACTACAGCAACCGTACTTGCTCAAGCAATCTTCCGCGAAGGCGCAAAGATCGTTGCTGCAGGTCTCAATCCTATGGATGTGAAGCGCGGAATCGATAAAGCAGTTGAAGCGGTAATCGGCGAGCTTAAGAAACTTGCAAAACCGATCAAAGATCAAAAAGAAATCGCTCAAGTGGGAACTATTTCTGCAAACAATGATCCAACTATTGGAAGTATCATTGCTCAAGCAATGGAAAAAGTAGGCAAAGAAGGTGTAATCACTGTTGAAGAGTCAAAAACTTCTGAAACTACACTCGATGTGGTTGAAGGAATGCAGTTTGACCGCGGATACCTCTCTCCTTATTTCGTCACTAACCCTGACAAAATGGAAGCGATCCTCGACAATCCATACATTCTTATTTACGACAAAAAAATCAGCAGCATGAAG
>CAIOKW010000100.1 GCA_903858975.1 Oligoflexia bacterium
AACAGATTCCGGCCGAAAACATCGGTGAGCGTGGTGCCCCTACCGACTGCGTCCGGGTGCTTAGTGCTCATCGCGCCAAGGGACTGCAATGGAAGTTCGTCGTTGTTGTCGGAGCGCAGGAGGGCGAGTGGCCCGACCTGCGTCCCCGTGGTTCCGTACTCCAAGCTGACCGGCTCACGAGCGATGGTCTCGGACCTGCACCGCATGTGGGTTCGATGCTCGCAGAAGAACGTCGACTTTTTTATGTGGGCATTACTCGAGCCAAAGAAGAGCTTTATCTGACTCGTGCAAAGACTCGAATCCGCTATGGCAAATCCATCCCCAGAAATCCGTGCCGCTTCTTAGAGGATATTCCTCAAGATCTGATTCTGGAGCGTGATGAGTCTTCCACTCCAGACTTTAAATCCGAAGAAGCTGCCAAGCGACACGAAGAAGAAGTGACCAATTTCTTCGAAGAGATTCAAAAGCGCCTCAAAAGCCCAAAGTCAAACTCCTGACACCAGATTCTTAGTCATTTTTTTCACTCTTGCGGGACTGTTTTGACTTTTCTCCTAAATGCGCAACGCGCAACCACCGACACGTATTTGTCACGAATAATTTGCCGAGTGGTAAGGAGATAGAGAAATGAAGTTACTTCAATTAGCATCGGTGCTGGGTACCCTGACGATCCTTTCTGCATGCAGTCCAAATGGAAATGTTTCATTAAAAGCAGTGGACATCAGCACAAGCCAAATCAACTCAGTAACCTACGTAAACCTGGATGCAATTGTCACACTCGGGAGCCTAAAATTCCCAAACATAGAAGTCCCTCTACTCAATCCAAATACGATGCATAACATTGGGCAAATGGCCCTTCAACAGATGGATGACGGCACCAACCGCCTGTCTGTATCTGTCGATTACAACGAGGCAACTCACCTGGATCCGAGCCTCGGGAAGACCCTTCCTAATGGAAGAGAACTTCCGATTCAACTCTCTCAAACAGGTCAAAGCATGATTGGAATTTCCGTTCTTGAGCAGTCAAAAATTTATATTGGGGGGGATTTAAACCGCGAAATCGTCGTCGGAGCAGCCATTGCAATTCCCGCTTTTGACGGGGTGATGTCTCAGGTTCCGATTCCCCTAAACCTCTTCTACAGTTTTCCGTTTTCAACTGAAGTCTCGGGTGTTGCGGGCCTGTTTTCAGGCCCTTCTAGGGGGCAAAATGGCGTAGGGATTTTTGCTAAAGAGAGTATCTTAGCCCCGCACCTCTCGAAATCGATGAATTTTGACAATTCTGCAGGAACTTCAACTGTCGCTGCCATTCCTGTAGGTGCCGATCTGAATCAAATTGACCCTTTGACACTTTTCCGACTCGACCGGATCCTCAAGAAAAACGCTACGCTCAAAGTTAAATAGGCGACTCCGTTATCACTTTATTTTTGAGCCTTAAAACCAAAAAATGTCCGTTTAATTTCTGACTCTTGTGCTAATCTGAAGCTACTGAATTATTATTTTTCTGATTAGAAAAGGAGCATCTCATGACTTTATTTACTGGAGCAGCAGCCGAGTTTTGGCTTCGTTGGTTTCATTTGTTTTTTGGCGTTCTGTGGATTGGACACCTCTATTATTTTAACTTTTCACAAATGGCATTCATGACTGAAGCAGAAGCAGCTACCAAATCTGCTGTATTTCAAAAACTGACTCCAAGAACCATGTTTTGGTTTCGTTATGGAGCACTCTTAACCTTCCTGACAGGATGGGGAATGATTGGTCACAAAATGGGTGCACTTGGAATTCCGGCTACTTCCTCATGGGGAACGATTATCCTCACGGGTGGTCTCACAGGAACGATTATGTTTGCAAACGTGTGGTTAATCATTTGGCCAAACAACAAGGTCATGATTGATAACGCAACTCGAACTGCTAAAGGCGAGGCAGCCATTCCAGGTGTAGCAGATCTCGCGGCTCGTGCAGCAGTGGCGTCTAGAACTAATACCCTCTTCTCTATTCCTACCCTGTTTTTTATGACAGCAGCGTCCCACCTTCCACTGACGCTCTCTCCTGAAAAGAGCTTGGTCCCTTACTGGTGTGTATTTGGGATTCTTATTGGTGCATTGGAATTGAATGCGATTAAAGGTAAAATGGGCCCCCTTCAAAAACTGGGTTCTGTAATCCATTTTGGCCTTCTACTCACTTTTGCTCTCTATTTCGCTATGGAATTCCTAGCGGGATAAGGACCATTCTTTAACCCCGGGTAGACTCAAGTCTGCCCGGGGTTTTTTTTGGATAATTAAAATGCTAATTGAAATCTTGCCGCTCGATTCACTTCCGCAACAAGAATCATTCGTAACTCAGACTGAGAAAATATTCTTTGAAAGCAGCTCTAAAACTCATTTCACGAGCGATGATGAAAGAGCACAGTTTCGGTATCGCTACTTTGGAATCTACCTGCAGTCCCCTCAACACTTTTTTGTAGCACTCAGAAATAATGAGATTCTCGGATACCTCGCAGGCTCTGTTGATACCAACGCTCTCCATTTCCAACTTCATCCCTATCTTGAAGCTTTCAGAAGTACGATCGAACACTTTCCCTCCCATCTTCATATCAACCTTAGCGAAAAGGCCCGAGGACTCGGAATTGGGTCTAAGCTTATTCAAACTTTTGAGAACCACCTCCAGTTCATAGATTCTAAAGGGGTTCACCTCATAACGAGCCACGGCGCAAGGAATGTTTCCTTCTATCAAAAAAATGACTACCGCCTAGCCCAGGAGTCCTTTATTAATTCCAATCATTTACTGATGTTTGCGAAATCCATTAGCTCGATAGAAAAATAAAACTAACCGCCAAACTTTTATCATCCTCTATTTTATACACATTGCTAGTATAAATACCTTTGGGCGAATGAATGCCTTTGGGACCAGATAATGATAAAAAGCATACTGATTGCAGTAGTATTTTTCTTCCAAACGGTAGAATCAAAAGCGGCAAAATATTTTCCGACCGCTGAAAATGAATGTTCCGCGGTCGACCTCCGTGACATAAAGCCACTTCCCATTCGTGACCAAAGAAGCATCTCTTGGTGCTTCGCACATTCAGCCGCTGACTATCTTCAATACACATTTAATCTCCCTGAACAGGTCTCGGCTGCCGATATAGCAATCAATTATGCTGACTCCGACCTTTCGAAGACCATTACGTTCTTTAAACGGATTTTCAGTAATGAGGCGAGAACATCTCCTCCACAGACGGGTTTTATTTACGAAGCCGTAAAGAAAATATTGCCACAGGGCTATTGCCCTGAATCAATCCTTCCCTCAGGGAAGTGGACCATTATTAATCATGAAAATGGTATGACCACAGATATGGATGTGATCGACGCCATCAAGGAAATGTACGTCATTCAAAAAAAGATTCACTCAAATCCGAAGGCCTCTGCCAGTGATGTAGCTTGGTCCCCAAAGTTAAATCACCTCGATCAACCAACCTTCTTTGAAATACTTAAAAATAGTAGCCGAAATAGCTTACTGTCCAGTTTACGATCAAATGTGTGCGCTGGCGAAAGAAAGCCATTTCCATCAGGAGTTAAACTTAGTTTCAAAATCCGTAACAGGAAGGTATTTCGACGCATCAATCAGAAACTTGATCAAACTCAGCCCATTTCAATCGATTTTTTCAGCGGGATTTTTGAAGACTACGACCATTACAAACGGAAAATTGATGATCTTCATACCGTATTACTCTATGGCAGGAAATTCGATCCGGAGAAGAACGAGTGTACCTACCTCATGAAAAATTCATATGGAACTTCCTGTGACCGCTACGATCCAAAAATCAAATGTGATGGCGGATATCTATGGTTTCCCGAGAGTGCGCTTTTTCATGCACTTACCAGTGACCTCTCTCTCCAAAGACGCTGAAACATGTTGAGAAATAACTGCCACAATAGAATATTCAAGCTCCTTAATTCCTTATCCCTGATTCTCATCATCGCGAGTACAACATCCTGTGCGAGCAATGCACAATCTTCCAATCCAACCATATCTAAGCCCCAACTCGAAGCCTCGGATCCGAACCCTTCGGCTCCTATTGTTTATGCAGATAGAAGAATGAAGGAAGCGGGTATTTCAGCCCCCTTCATACAGATGCTTCATAAACTTTACCTTTCAGAGCAAAAGGAATGGCAACCTTCGGCCGAGAGAATCATCGAACTCAATATTTTAGGTTTCCTTTACCATGGAGATTATTTCTCACACGACTCTAAGCAGGCGCACGTTAGTATTAAGCGGTACATTCGAAACCATAAAAGCAGCTTTACATCCGCCGAAAAAAACTATCAGGTGTCAGCAAAGTCTATCGCATCGCTTTTATGGGTAGAAACAAAGCTGGGAAAAAATACCGGAACCTTTCCCCTTCCCTGGGTTTTCTATTCGCTCCTGATGGGTTCTCACCAAAATCTTTGCGGTACTGTTTTCAACACACTCCCTAAAAAGCTTGAATCAAGCCCCCTAAAGCAATCTATTACCCTCGAAGTAGCTCAAACAAAAGTGCTCGATCGCTGCCAAAGCAAATCTACCTGGGCCCTCGGTGAACTCAAAACATTGGATCAGATGTATTCAACTTCGAATTTAAATCCATTTAAGGTGAAGGCCTCATTTGCGGGTGCCTTTGGAATTCCCCAATTTATACCCTCTAGCTATTTAAAATTTGCGACGTCAACCTATCGAAACAAACCAAACCTCTTCATCGATTCAGATGCTATTTTGAGTGTAGGCCGATTCTTGAAATCTTACGGTTGGGAAAAAGAATCATCCGAAGCACAAACGAATGCCCTGTTCGCCTATAATCGCAGCAAAGACTATGGTCTAGTTATCAAGCAAATAGCAAAAGCACTCTAATCTACCCCTATCATTACGCGCCTCCACGCCCCTATCGGCGTTAGTGAGTGTGTAGACCGGAACAAGAGATAAAGTATTAAAAGTGTATAGAAAGAAGTAAGTAGAATGTAGAAAGCAATAAGCCCCTGCAAGTAGTGAAGAGACTTGCAGGGGCTTTTGAATTTAAAATGGGGGCATCGTGCTATTTTGACACCGAGCTACCTCGGCACTATTTTCGCCGCTGGCGGGCTTAACTTCTGAGTTCGGAATGGAATCAGGTGGAACCCCGCCGCTAGAGACACCCCCAAGCTTGTATAAACTTGTGGTTGCTGATGTGTATAACACACCCGCATGTATTTAACGAGTGAAAGAGTGTTTAGAAAGTACGTTTTGAGAGAGAGATTTTTAAACCATACTGGTATCTGTATTGTGCCGACTCTTCGATCGGTACAGATACTAAGGTAGAATTTGTTGCTCTCGCAATTAGTCAGAAAGCTTTGAATAGGGAAGAGTAAGAGAATAAATAATAGATAAGCCTCTCGTCCGATTAGTAATACTCAGCTAAATACATTACTGTATGTACACTCGTATCCTATCAACCCAGTAGTCTTCTGGGGGACTTATAGAGAACTTAACGTTCTGGGAGAAGTTGTTTTGAGGCGAGTTTCCCACTTAGATGCTTTCAGCGGTTATCTCTTCCAAACATAGCTACTCAGCTACTGCCACTGGCGTGACAACTGACAAACTAGCGGTCTGTCCATCCCGGTCCTCTCGTACTAGGGACAGCTCCTCTCACTTCTCCAACACCTACGGCAGATAGGGACCGAACTGTCTCACGACGTTCTGAACCCAGCTCGCGTACCGCTTTAA
>CAIOKW010000101.1 GCA_903858975.1 Oligoflexia bacterium
GCGAAAGAGAACTTTTATAAAAACCTCCCTTTCAATCCAAAATCACAAAAACATGAGAAGCCGTATTCCTATCTCTCGGGCTGGCTGTCTTTGAATCATCCGCCGCTCAAAAAAATGACCGAATCCGATTCACCGCTTTTATCGATTTTTTCAAAACAGAATCGCCCGCCCGAAGTCAGTGCTTATTTTGATCCTTTATTTCAGGCTGATCTTGATGGCTTTAGCGATACTGAATTAAGTTTTGGAAATGAACTCAAGCCCCTTTTCAATGGCGAATCCTTCAGCGAGAAAGTAAAACTCGTCGAATCTGCCAAAAAATATATCCTTGCATCCGTCATGGCCATTTCCTGCGATCAAAGCTCAATGCCCTTGGTCGACGCCCTCATTCATCGTGCTCAAAGCGGAATTCCAGTCAAAATGATCATGGAGGGATTTTATGGAAACTTCGTTTTCAGAGCCTGCGCTAGAAAATTGCGACGTGGTGGAGTGGAGGTCGTCATGGCCCACGATTCCATCAAGAGAAGAACTCCGCTTACTTTTTTTCACGCAAAATTCTGGGTTCGTGATGGAGAGGAAGTCATTGTGGGTGGTCAAAATATCATTAAATACCAAAACCAATCGACAGGCTTTAATGAGCTTAATCGCGATACAGACATTTCCGTACGTGGACCTGCCGCTACCGACTTTACCCGGGAATATATTGCTCTTTGGCAGAATGCGGGTGGAAATCCAGAAAATCTTCCCATCAGTCTAAAAGATATCATCGGCAAAAAAAATACGGAGGCACTGAACCTTCAGAGAGGTGTGGATTCTTATCCCGAGATATTAGGTTCCCCTCTCACTCGAGAGAAAGGAGTTTGCAGAGTCTTAGTTCAGAATGCCTATCATCACAACCGATCGCTTGCCGCCGTCATTGAACGATACATCGATGCCGCTCAACAGTCCGTCGTGATTTCTAGCCCCGAGGTTGAGTTTCACCTGAAGGGCGGAAAGGAAAATCCAATCGACCGCTTCTACAAAAGCATCATCCAAGCTGCAAAAAGAAACCTCGATGTTGAATTCATTTCAAATGGCGTCGATGGAGGAAACGGTGAGCTCACATCTGCGTATCGACTCGGCATGCAGCGCGCGTATCAGAAAGGAAATCACCTCACCTACTCACTCTTTCGAACCATTCTCGAGCACGAGCCAGAACACAACGCCCGAGATCACCGGAGGTACCTCCTATACCTCAGAAAATCGGCGGGAATCAGAACCTGGACCCATTTCAATTATATTCATGCCAAGCAAATTTTCATCGACCGAATTCTGACCTCGATCTCGAGTATGAATCTGGATCGCGCTAGCATTCAGCGAAACTACGAGGCGGGAATTGTTTGCATGGACCACGCCCTCTCTCAGTCCATGGAAAAGCAACTCACCTTAGATCTCGTTAACTCAGTTCCAGTCATCAGCTCAAATGGGCTTTAAATGGATAGACTTAAACAGGCTTCTTCATAAAGGGCGCCGTCGAGAACATAATCATGCCGACCCCTAAAAGCATCGTAGGAACAAGCTTTTCATGCAAAAACAACACACTCCAAAGGATACCAAAAATCGGAATCATGAAGGTCACCAGACTTGAACGAAAAGGTCCGATTTTTTCTATCAACCGATAATAGAGTAAGAATGCAAATGCACTCGACCCCACCCCCAAAAATGCAATACAAAGAAACGCATTCATCAAAAGAGTGGGATCTGAATTCAGAAACTGAGTGCTACTCACCTGAGAATAAAAAAGTGTTGGAAGCATGATGAGACTTGAAACCCCAAAACTCCCCGCAATCAAAACCTCAGAATCAATTTTCGTGGGCCTTCGCTTAATATAAATTCCGGCTAACGCATAACAGAAACCTGCAAGGAGCCCTTCTCCGAGTGCGAGTAATGTGGAGGGCTCCCGAAAGGAGATCACACCACATTCCTCCACCAGTGCTACACCCGCAATCCCCAGTCCCATTCCAACTATCCTTCGGATTGAAAAAGGCTCATTCAAAAGCGCTCCTGCGAGGAGAGCGCTAAAAAGTGGCGTCGTTGAATTCAGAATTGAAAGATAAGAGGCAGGAAGAACAAGCGATGCTTTAGCAAACATCAAAAATGGGATGGCTCCGTTCAATAATCCGACTACCAAAAAGGGTATCCAATTTGTCTGAAGGCTGATTTGTTTCTTCGAAAGCTTCACATACACCAGCATGACACTTGAACCAATGAGGACTCGGAACCAAGCGAGCCATTCCGGACCGAAAACAGGGGTCGCAATGCGAACCAGCACGTGAGAAGCTCCCCACATTGCAGCAATCACCAGGAGATGAATCCAAGCCTTCATATAAAGCGATCCCCTAAAAACTCATGCTCGCACCCAGACTTAAACTTCTCGAAGTAATGATGGTTTCATCGAGATTTAAATAGAGTCTGGCATAATCAAAACTAATGGAATAGTTATGCGCTTCCGTCGGGATCATGTAACTGAATCCAAATGCGGTTTCGTTATTTGAAAGACTTAGAAAGCCCAAGCTTGAGCTCACGGGCGAAAATTTTACGTAACTTGAGATCGCATGCCCGTTATTTAAAGTTCTTCGAAGAACAGGGAATAACTGTGGCCCTGAAATGTTCTTAAAACCAAACGCATCGTTCGATGCAATCATCGTCGAGTAATACCAGCCCCCGTAAACTGAAAGCCTCCAAGGTGCTTGCACTTGAGGAAACAAATACCCCAATCTAAGATTCAATCCAATAAAACGTACATCTACAGGATCGCTCTTCGTAATACTGGCGATATTAAAAAAACCCGTAAAACCAATATCCCAAGTGGGCGGAGCCAAGAAATAATTGGCTGAAGCCTTCACCGTTACAACCGTAGAACGATAGTCAGGAACATCCGCATCCGCCTGCGTGTAGTGCAGCTGACTAAATCCAACGCCCGTTGAAAAAAATAAGCGCTTATCCAGCTTCTGATTGAACTTAAGATCAGGACTTTCTACCGCTTTTAAGGCCACCTGGTAAAAGTGATATTCCACCTCTCCCCGTGGGCCAACAACGATCAAATCCAGAGTCTTGAAGCCAGTGTCAAATGGCAATTCAGCGCTAAAATCGCCCTTCGAATTGACATCAAATATTATCGAGTTCCAAAGGACTCTCCATTTTTCGGCATTCTCTTTCTTGATTCTACCTTTGAGCAAGAGCCTGGATTCGGCACTTTTTCCGAAATTCCGAATCACTACTTTAGTATCATCCTCATCCCAACTGATCTTTTTGGTGCTTTCGGGATGCCTTGAGTCATCATGGATCAGAACTTCCACGAACCGTTCAGGTTGGAAGCTGTTCTTAATATTTTCTGCTACATTCACATCCTCGGCGCGGGCAGCCGAAAAGCAAAAAAACGCACTCCATGACAGAAGCATGAGGA
>CAIOKW010000102.1 GCA_903858975.1 Oligoflexia bacterium
CTAACTCTAAAATTGCAGTACTAGGTGGAGGAAGCTTCGGAACGGTGCTTGCGAATCTTGCCGCGCAAAATTGTTCACAGGTCACCCTGTATGTGCGAGCTGAAGATCAAGCCCGCACCATGAATGCTACTCGAATGAACCCGAATTATGTGAAAGATCTCGTACTCGATCAGAAAATTCGGGCTGTGAGTTCTTATGAGAAGGTCTTTGAACAGGATCAGGACCTCATCATTTTCGCACTTCCATCTCATGCATCTCGGGCACAGGCTAAAATGATTGCTCCCTTTTTAAAAGGCAGCGAGATTATTCTTCATGCGACGAAGGGGATTGAGGAGCAGAGTCTAAAAAGGATTTCCCAGGTCCTCACTGAAGAGCTTCCCATCCTTCGAATTGGCGCGATTTCAGGGCCCAATTTAGCTGGGGAAATCGCAAAAAATGAGCCTGCCGCAACTGTGGTGGCATCCCCTTTTGATGATGTCCTTCTAGCAGGTGAAGCGGTACTTTCTACCCCCCGATTTCGAGTGTATACGACCCACGACTTAGTGGGAGTCGAATGGGGTGGAACACTGAAGAACATTTTTGCGATCGCAAGCGGAATTCTCGAGAGCAAGGGGCTTGGATGGAATACCAAATCATTGCTTTTATCGCGAGGTCTTGCTGAGATGGTTCGTTTCGGTGTGGCCATGGGAGCAGACTCCGAAACCTTCTTAGGGCTTTCCGGGATGGGCGATCTGATTGCGACCTGTAGCTCTAGTCAGTCTCGTAATTTTAGAGTGGGGTATCATCTCGCGAAGGGCGAAAAGCTCGAAGACGTTTTAAAAGAGCTCGGACAAGTGGCCGAAGGAGTTCGAACGACTAAGATTGTCTATGAATTCGCAAAAACTCGTGGCGTTCAAATGCCGATTACAGAAGCAGTCTATAAAATTGTTGGGGGTGAATGGTCAGTGGAAGAGGGCTTAAAGCATCTCATGACCCGTCCTCAAGTTCAGGATCAGTGGGTATAGCGATGGACACAGTTCAGGAAAGACTCCAAAATCTTTTAGGGATTGAGCCCTTAGTAATTCTCAGCGTGCTCGGCCTTATTTCTTTCGTATTTTATAAAATATGGCTGAAGAATGTGAAGGCCTCTCGCCATGAGACCCTGAAGCGCCTTTTCGGTGAATGGATGACCTCGTATGTCCTCTTTGTCATCTCTTGGGTTCTACAGTTTTTAATGACGCATCAGTTTATGGTGCTCGAGCGGTTTTATAACTATGTAGGTGTAACCGCGGTCGTTTTTGCCGCAGTGGTGTTAGTACGCTGTGTGAAAATCATCGTATTTGAATACCTTTTTTTCAAAAGCATGACCGCAGGCGTCCCGGTTTTGCTCGTGAATTTAGTGACCATGATCATCTCTATTTTTATTGCGGCTTGGTTATCGACTGCAGTGTTTGGGGTTCGCTGGGCACCCTTGTTGGCAACTTCTGCGATTGTGTCAGTGGTGCTCGGTCTTGCGCTTCAGGATACACTCGGGAACCTCTTTGCTGGCGTAGCGCTTCAGTTTGATAAGCCTTATGAAATCGGGGATTGGATTGAAGTTCATGGTTCCAGTGGACAACTCTTTGTGGGGGAAGTGCATGAGATTACCTGGCGCGCGACCACCCTTTTTGGATTCTTTGATGAAGTTCTCACCTTACCGAATCGATTAGTGGCACAGAGTGAAGTTGCGAATTTTTCAGCCCGAAAAAAGCCCATTTATCGGGGATTGAATGTGATGCTGGATTCTGGCGCTGATGAGGAAAAGGTCAAAGAAATCCTAATGCGGGTTTTAAAAGAAACGCCAGGAGTTCTCCAAGACCAGATCCATTATGTGATGCTCCGTGATCTCAATGAAAAGGGCGCGCTCTACCGATTGTTTTATCCGATCGTTCACTATAGCAAACAGTTCAGCATTGTGGATGAGATTCTCATGCGTGCTCAGTCGGAGTTTAAACGTGCGGGTATCGCCATTTCAAAACTCAGAGTCGAAGTCGAAAACTCGAAATAAACTACCAGTTTTTGGGAGTATAATATTCCCACATTTTTTCATGCACGGAGCCTTTTTCAGGTCGATACTGATAAGTGTATTTACAGCGAGCAGGCAATGAAATCAGAATGGAGTCGATTCTCCCATTCGTTTTAAGCCCAAAGAGCGTTCCTCGGTCATGCAAGAGGTTAAACTCCACATATCGGCCCCGACGATGCAGCATAAAGTCTTCATCCTCTGGGGTCCAAGCCTCATTCATGCGCTTCTTTACGATTGGAAAATAGGAATCAATAAAGTGATTCGAGAGGTCGGTGACCATCTGGTAATCCGCCTCTGTATTTTGGGTATTGTAGTGATCAAAAAAGATTCCACCGACTCCGCGCATTTCAATTCCACGGTGTGCATTATTGAAATATTCATCGCAGGTTTTCTTCATGATCGGGTAATGAGTATCTCCGCAGGCCTTTTTCCAAACACCATGAAAGTAGGCAAAGTCTTCTTCATGCGGATAGTAGGGAGTGAGGTCAGCGCCGCCGCCGAACCAGAACTTATCACCTTGGTGAATCATTCTAAAATTTGCGTGAACGGTGGGGACTCTCGGGTTTCGCGGGTGGATGATGAGAGAAATCCCAGCCGCCCACATTTCATCTCCAGTACCCTGTAGGGCACTCGCAAATTTAGGATCAATCTTTCCGAAAACACAGGAAGTGTTGACTCCAGCGTTTTCGAATAACTCGCCCTGAAAGGCGCGGGTGATTCCGCCGCCGCCCGGAGACCCTGCGTGATCGAGTCTCGACCAACAATCCTCGATGAGCTTCAAGCTTGGATCTATTGCCTTCATTTCGTTTGTGATCAGGTCTTGAAGTTTTTTGACATGTTCGTGAAAACTGGTTTTCAGTTCCTCAATCTTCATGGGATCTCCTGATATTTTACGCTCAATATCTCGAGTTCATCCTCGCCCTTGGGAGAGCGAAAAGAAACACTGTCGCCGGCTTCTTGGTTTAAGAGGGCTTTAGCGAGGGGAGAAATCCACGATATTTTGCCATGAGCAGGATCAATCTCATCGATTCCGACGATTGAGATCGTTTTCTTAACTTCAGCCTCATTTTGAAAGGTCACGGTAGCACCGAACTGAATTTTGTCAGCGACCACTTTAGCGGGGTCGATAACTTCTGCGATCTCGAGTCGTTTGCTGAGGAATCGTATTCTACGATCGATTTCTCGAAGGCGACGCTTACCGTAAATATAATCAGCATTTTCCGAGCGATCGCCATTGGAGGCCGCCCAGGCAATCACTTGGGTGAGGTCCGGGCGTACTTTGTGGAGGAGCTCATGGAGCTCATCCCGCATCCGCGAGAAGCCCTTTGGGGTAATATAATTTTTTTTGGTAGGAAGGGACGCAATCTCCGTGTCAGGAGCGTCATCCGCGTCGTCAGTTTCCTTAGTAAAAGCCTTACTCATGATCTGAAGAAGTTACGGCATGATGCCCGCAAGATCAAGGCGCATGGCATTTCCAAGTTTGGGCAAAAAGGCATGTGGGGATCGATATGAAAAACGGGCTTTGGAGTACTTAAGGAGCAACAATTGTAAGATTCTCGCTCAAAATGTGACCTATCGCTTCGGTGAGCTGGATTTAGTCATGGAAGAAGTGGGGGTACGGGAGGTCACACTTGTTTTTGTGGAGGTCCGAAAGCGGGATCCTCGGTCCTTGGTGACTCCTGAGGAGAGCGTACTCGGAAAGAAGGCTCAACGATTGATCCGCGCTTCTCAGGCTTATCTTGCAAGCTATCGGGGGCCGGCAAGTGCAGTGAGAATAGACCTCATTGCCTTCCACGGCGAGGAACTGACCCATCATTCCAACTTTATCTCGCTTTAAAAAGTAAAAAGCCCGGGACTGGGATCCCGGGCTTTTCGAACTGGAGCTACACTCGTATTGGGGGGAGGAGTAGCTCACAGACTTTTAAAAACTTATTACTGGTTGATGAGCGGTTTTCCGTTTCGACGGGTCAGTGCTTCATCGTCATAAAAATCAAATTCATTTCCTTCGTCAAAGGCCTTAATGATCTTTTGAAATTCGGAGCGTACACCGCAGTACTTAGGCGTAATGTCGGTGTCATTATGGATTGCCTTCAGGCTATGCACGAATTGGGTAATTCCGCTTGAGCCTACAAACTCGAGATTCTTTAAGTTCACGACGATATTTTTCGCAACTTGGTCTTTTTTATTTCTTTCTATGGTGTTGTTGATGATTTCGCAGATTTCGTCTTGGGTTTCGTAATCGATTTTACCGTCGAGCGAAATGATGATGGATTCTTTATTTGCATTGATTCGAGCTTTCATTTTTACTCCTTCAAAAGTAACCTAAAATCAGAATGCCAACGAACGACGATCCTCACAATCGGCATTATTTGCCGAAGAATTTACACTACCAAACTTTTCCCGGACAAAAGGCAAAGGTTTCCATGATTGCGACCCCCATTGGTAACTTGGCGGATGTCAGTGATCGCATGCTTCGCTCTCTTGAGATGGTGGATGAGTTGTGGTGTGAAGATACTCGACATACACAAGCGCTATTGAATGCGCTTTCGATTGAAAAAAAACGTCTTAAACGTTTTGATCAGCACACGGATGAAGCAACTCTTCGCGCGGCATTGAAGCGAGTAGAGGAAGAGGGTCAGTGGATTGGCGTTGTGACCGACGCTGGAACTCCGGGTCTCAGTGATCCGGGAGCTCAAATTCTCTCTCTTTCAACCGAATTTCCCGGGATTCGCTTTGAGCCGATTCCCGGACCGTCTGCGCTATCCACGTTTGTGTCGATTGCAGGGCTCACTGGGAATTCCTTTACATTTCAAGGTTTTTTCCCAAGACAAGCGACCGAAGCACTTCGATTGTTAAGTGAACTCAAGGATGCTGAGACGAGTCCAAATTTGATTTTCTTTGAGAGTCCGAATCGAATCAAGGAGACCCTCCAGGTCCTGGAGAGTTTTTGCAAAGAGTTTGAAATTGCTCCGAAATTTATTTTCGCAAAAGAGCTCACCAAAATCCATGAGACCCTCTTTCGTGGCGAGGGCTTAGAATTTCTTCAATGGTTACAGACACAAGGCTTTGATGAGCGAGGGGAATGGGTCTTTGGCCTAGTATTACCTAAAAATTGTTTAATAACTAAAAAAGAAGAGTCGGATTGGGAGCTTACACTCGAATGCTTGTTAGAGGCCGGAATTTCGGCCAAAACAGCGAGTCAAATTGTAGTCGGACGTTTTTCTGTCGCGAAAAATTTGGCGTACAAATCTGCTCTGGAACTACAAAAAAAAATAAAAAAGAACTAAAGTTGTTGACCCATCTCCGAACCCTTGTATTCTAATCATGTGTGGTTGTGGTTGAGTCCATGGATGGATTCGTAGCGGGAGAAAAAATTTCTCTAAAAGGTTGGCTAGGCCGCCGAAAAAAGCTCCACTGCCTCGGTAAGATCAGGATGAACCCTTACCGAGGCATCGTTTTTTTCAGCACTCCAATTCAAGCTATACAGCTCCAACTCCAATACCTACTCAAAGCGGCACGTAAGCGATGATCATGAGTTGTAAAAACCTATTCAGGATGAATGGGGAAGGCGAGTGCGCATGGATGCGAGTCAGCTTCAAGATCCGTCAATTCAGACTCCGGATCAAATCGAGTTCTCACTCTTAAATCTCATCAACTTTAAAGATACCTCTACCTTCCATCACTCGAATCGAGTGGCGGCTCTTACTTATGAATGGGCTCAGTTCATGCGCTCACGCTCAAAATGGCTGGATATCAACGTAAGCGGGCTTGTTATGGCCGCAAGACTGCATGATGTGGGCAAGGTAGGAGTCGTCGAGCGAGTACTTTCAAAGGCGGGGCCTTTGACCGCAGAGGAACGCTTGCAAATGAATCTTCATGTGGAAATTGGTTACGAATTGGTGCGTGACCTCCCTATGGCCGAAGGCCTGGCGCTTGCGGTGCTTCATCACCATGAGCGTTGGGATGGCGGAGGGTATCCTGCGGGCCTTCAGGGGGAGCAAATCCCGCTATTTGCCCAGATCATCGGGATCGTCGATGCCTATGATGCGATGACGAGCGACCGAAGTTATCAAAAAGCGCGTTCCTCTTTAGAGGCGCTCGATGAGATCAACAGGGGTGCGGGGCGTCAATTTAGTCCTGGGCTGACGTCAGAATTCAATCAATTTCTTCATGCGCGGAACGGATAATCCTGCTAGCCTAAATGGGCTATGTCATCTTGGTTTGACGATTTAAAAACTCCACGTTTTAAAGGGGAGCCTCAGGCTCGTGTTGCCAAAATTCCGGAAGGACTTTGGGGTAAGTGTCCGAGTTGCGGTGAAATCATCCAAACTCGTCAGCTTCAAGAAAATTACTCGGTTTGTTCTGAATGCGATCATCACCTTCGCATTTCAGCGCTCGATCGTATTGCGCTTTTGACTGATACCGATTCATTTCAGTCCTACGGGGATGATTTTCAATCCAATGACCCTCTCAAGTT
Organism: Oligoflexia bacterium; assembly: GCA_903858975.1. Lineage (GTDB taxonomy): Bacteria > Bdellovibrionota > UBA1018 > UBA1018 > CAIMNF01 > CAIMNF01. Next base: position 6,522 of record CAIOKW010000102.1, read on the forward strand.
TGATGATCAAAAGCCTTACAAAGAACGTCTGGCGCAAGCCATGAAGAGCCACAAAATGAATGATGCTTTTCTTGCGGGGAAAGCAAGGCTTGAAGGCTTGCCATTTCACCTGGGCGTTTTCGAATTCAAGTTCATGGGTGGAAGTATGGGTTCAGTGGTCGGAGAAAAGATCACGCTGACCCTAGAAGGAGCCCTGAGAGACTCGCTCCCAGCAGTCCTAGTGTCTGCAAGTGGTGGAGCTCGAATGCAGGAGGGGATCCTGTCCCTCATGCAAATGGCGAAAACTTCAGCGGTGATCGAAAAAATGCGTGAAGCGGGCATTCCATATATTTCAATTCTCACTGATCCCACCACGGGGGGAGTAGCGGCCTCATTTGCAATGCTCGGGGATGTGATTATCGCAGAACCAAAAGCCTTGATCGGATTTGCTGGGCCTCGAGTGATCGAGCAGACGATTCGTCAGAAGCTACCTGAAGGCTTCCAAAGAAGTGAGTTTCTTTTAAAACACGGTTTTCTTGACCGAATTGTTCACCGAAAAGAGATGCGAGCAGAATTGCATCAGTTGTTTATACGTTTAGGGAATCGGTGCAAGTTCTAAAATGGATACTTCGCTTTAGTGTTTTAATTCTGCCACTCATACTTTCGGCTACTCTTGCGGTAGCGGGAGATCAGAAGCCTGAGGCAGGAACCGGGCGCAAACTCATGCAGTTTGGGGCGGATCAAACACTCGTCAAACGTAAAGAACATACCGTAGAACTCAGGGGGAATGCTTACGTCCTTAGGGACAATGAAGTCATTCGCGCAGACTCCATTGATCTTGATAATCAAACCGACAATGTGATTGCAAAAGGGCGGGTCCTTTATCAGTACGGAGAATATTCGATTCGAGCGGACTCAATTGATATCGATTTATCAAGCCATATTGGTACCGTCAGAAATGGAAGTCTTTCGAATGGTAAGTTTTCACTGCGAGGATCCACTTTTCGCGAAGAGGGTCTTAACCATTTTCAGATCAAGGATTATGACTATTCAACCTGTCTTGATTGCCCGAATTCCTGGGAGTTAACGGGAAAGGATGTGGATTTCACCATCGAAGGGTACGCCTACATTCATGACTTTATTTTTAAAGTGAAGGATGCCTCAGTAATGTGGCTTCCGTTTATGGTTCTGCCGGTTAAAAATAAGCGGCAAAGCGGATTTCTGTTTCCTCGATTTGGAGTCAACGAGGTCTATGGAGCCTTTGCAGTTCAGCCCTATTATTGGGCAACGAATGATTGGTCAGACATGACTTTGGGAGCCGGATTCTATGCGAGTCGGGGAGCGCGTTTTGAGTGGGAAGCTCGTTACGCTCTGACGCCAGGAAGTGTGGGGCAGGTGGGGCTCTTCTGGACTCGAGACGCGGCCGTAAAAAATCTTTACTATCGATACGCAATTAAGAGTGAGATTGCTCAAGAACTCCCGTATGGATTTGATGGAAAACTTAAATTAAATGAAGTCAGTGACTCAGGGTATCCGATTACCTATTCAGAAGACGTTTCAGGGCGTTTAGAGCCGGTGCTTGCGAGTGATTTGTTCTTCTCAAAAAATGAGCCTTCAGTGAGCACCCTGATTGCATTTCGAAGGATTCGAAACCTTCTTCAATTTGATAGCAATAATAATTTCGTGAGTGGTTTTGATCCAACCACGGTTCAAGAATCTCCACGCATTGTAGTGAACTCAAATGATCAGTTTGTATTCGGTCAGCGGTTTGCAGCAGGAGTGGAAGCAAGGTTCAACCGATTTTCAAGGGAGGCTGGTCCCTTTGATCGTTTCACAGTAGGGAACACTCAGTTCGATACGATTCGAGAGGCAAATCGATTCACCCTGATTCCCAATCTCTACACCACGCTCAATCCAAAACCGTGGTTGTCGTTGACCCCATCCGTTCAATACCGTTCCTTCTTTTATAACTTTAACGGAATCTATCCCAATCTCGTGAGAGGGTACCTCTTGGCACAAGCAGATCTCAGTCTTCAGC
>CAIOKW010000103.1 GCA_903858975.1 Oligoflexia bacterium
ATGGTTCTCCCAACACCCCCGATTCCGTAGATGGTTATAATTTTGAGAGCCCAGGCCTCAATGATTCTTGCACCAATTCTCCACCCAGTTCATGGATGACCATTAAACTTCGCGCAACCGTCCAGGCCCTGACTCCGGGTACCGCTTACAACCTTTACGAATATGATTTTAATGGCATTACCGGTGTTGGATCTAAAGCTGCGCTCGCCATTCCTGACTCCAAGTTCAATGCGAATTCGAAAATGGCATCAAAGGTCACCTCTTTTGTAGCCGATGGAACGACTTATACAAAAACGATCCAAACGACCTCTGATAAAATCGTCGCATTTCGATGTGTCAGAGCCAATGCTCCATGAAAAGGCTTTTCGCATTTTTTAAAACCCTTCCCCAGTATGTTCATCGTCCTTGGTATCCTTACCTCATGGCCCTCACTGCTTTTTCAGACTACTTTCTTTTTGTAGTCCCCTTAGATGCCATTGTTGTGGGGTCGATTGTCGCCGCAAGAACTCGCTGGCTCTCGATTTCTTTTTGGTCTTCGATTGGCAGCACCCTGGGAGCCCTTGTTTTTGCCGAAATTATCGAGCATTTTGGGGTGAGCGCGATTCAATCCTGGGCCCCTCATATTCTAGATTCAGAATTTACCCATACCCTGACCCACTGGGTTCAGCACTATGGATTCTGGGCACTGATTGCTAGCGCGGCTGCACCGATCCATCAGCATCCCACGGTGGCGATCGCAGCAATTGCAAAGATTTCCATGGGTACCCTTTTCATCACCATGTTCATCGGTCGCTTTATTAAATACTGCGTATACACCTGGCTTTCTGGCCACGCTCAGAATGGATTTAATCGTCTGTTCAAGAAAAAGTAGCCCTTAAACTTAGAGCAAGTTCCAACCTGGATCCATGCAAACGGTTAAGAAGAGAGCTCTCCATGCATTCACCGCTTTAATTTGACTGACCGTAGGCTGCGCTCCCCCCGATACACAGGGCGATTCTAAACTCTGCTGATCGCTTGCACTCATGGTATTAATAAATATATCGCTCGCGGCAACAACATCCATCAGCTTTTCCTTGTATTCCGGTGCTGAGTAAACGGGCACAGGCTCAGGAAGAAGAATAGGCGTTGCCGTTGGGATCGGTCCGCCACCGATGGGACGCATGATAGCTGAAGTCTTAACTGCAGCGGTCTTGATTGCCACCGGACTCGTTTGAGCATGAATCAAAACAGACTGAGGAATCGTTCGTCCTGGATAGAATGCTCTAAACAGACTGTTATAATCATTGCCTGTAGGAGCACTCACAGAAGTGCACCAATTGAATGCGGGTGCGGTGCTACCACTTGAAATGGTCTTCACCGGAGTATCAAATACGGTCCCAGCGCTCGCTACGGGATCCGGATTCCGAATTCTTGCCGCCAGGTACGCAATTTGTGCACTGGTAGCAGTGGTTGAAATCAGTCTGCAGGCCCGATAAGTCCAAGCAGCTCGAGTCATGTAGGGAGTTGGAGAAAAGGGCCCTTGAGAATACTGAGCATTTCCATCACAAGTATTAAAGGTTCCGCTTTGATAAACGGTAGAGCTGAGCCCGTTTCCGTAGTTTGACTGGGGCGCACTCGCTTCAATCCAGTCAACGTAGCTTGATGGATTATTCAAATCGCAATTTCCACCAAAATCAGCATAACGAGTTTGTAGGCGAAGCTGTGGATTTGCCCCCCAAAGCATTTGGCTTGAAACACTATAAGTCGCGCCGGGAGTATCAGGACCCGTCACATCCGACAGAACCTTCAGTACTCCATTTGCGTCCATTAATCGGTAGCCGGGCCATGCAACATCTTGAACGGCCGTTCCCTGCGTCGTGATTACACTGGGCAGGACCGAAAATAATGCTGTCCCATTTTCCTGAATTAAGCTGAGAAGACTTCCCCCCGCATGCGCCGAAGGCATCGACCCCAAGAAACTTAAAACGAATCCTAAAATGACGAATCGATTTCTCATGAGCTCACCAATTGATAGTTTGGAAGTAAGGAACTGTTAAATACAATATTCCCACTGCTATCGAGGGAAAAACAAATTTTAGATCGATCAATCAAAGTCTGAAGATCGGGATGGGTTGTTCCCCTCACAAAAAGTTTTCCAATCGATGCACCAACGTCTTTCGTGTCGAGGTATCGATCTGAACTCATGGATGTAGAATGAAAACCCCAGGCTCCTCGGTAGGTTGGCCCAAATGTATTCTGGCCATAGGTCGTCTTCCCATAGATTTGAAGAGCACCCTGGATCCTTCCTGAAAACAGAGTCACATTGGCCGCATCATTTCCATGATCACTTCCCGAACCATCTTGCCTTGGATTTCTTGGGAACTCGGTATTGAGTAAAATCACGGTATCTTTCCAATCATTCGACGCAGGAGCAGGCGTTGGTTTGGTCGTTCCCGTGAGTGGCGAGTTCAATGGGAATTGGATGGGCCCTGTAGCAGGGTTTCCAGAAATTCCCTGAAGGTTACGCTTAAATTCGTACAACAGTGTATTGAATACATAATAAAAGAGCGAACCCGCCATGAGATTCGACATGACACCATTCGTATGATTGTCAAAAGGATTGCCCTGCATACCGTTTCCAGGCCCTTTAAGTTGAAGGGCTACCATTCCAGGCCCAAATCCAAGCTGCAAAACATGGGTCAGATTATTTCTCAGTGCTACTTCTGCAAATGCAAAAATATAAGCCATTTCATCAGAAGCCCAGCAGCTTGCAAAAGCACCCAGGGGGGAATTCGTGCAAGTGTTGCCATCATAAGCCTTTAATTTACTTCGGGAGACAGTGATTCCGCTCACCCCTGAGTCGGATATTCCTTGAATAGAGTTAGACGCCATCGTGGTTGCACGACTCATAAGATCTTTGTATTTTTGAAGGGTTGCAGTGAAATCGGTAACGACTGATTTGTAGGTCTCTTGATCGACCGCACTCTTCGCATCCGTAAGTAATCGATAGAGCTCCGAAATACCAGGATTCAATCCCATATTGGTCACACGAATCGAATCGAGGGCCGTGGTCATCTTCGCTGATAAAGCCGCAAGCCAAGCACGTCGAGAAGTGTTTCCCGTTTCAACTGCATCCGGAAGAACCGCGTTCAAAACATCCGATGCAGGTCCATTGTTCACTCCACTCGGTTGAAATATACGGAGTCCTGCTCCGCTTGGGGATTTAAAATTCAAAGGTGCACGCTGATTCCCAAGAGCCGTAAAAAATGAACTGGTTGAGGAGGAGGCAATATAACCCCCAATGGTGTAAGAGCCTGGCTCAGGGTCAAGGAGCATACTTGTTGCAATGGGATGGGCAGGTGATGACTCTAAGCCATAAATCATCGCACAGTTTTGGCTAATGAGATTCGACATCGCTGTCGTTCCCGAAGTGCCCACCGGAATTTGGGAGGACCAAATCAAAGGCATATAATAAGAACCCACATTGGTTCTCGCATGATAGATCGGCTGAGAACCCAAAGCTTCTGACCCATAATTCGTAGTCGGACCGGTGTCATAATAGTAATCGACATTTTCTTTGGACGCATTCGCTGCACTCGTTGGCCTAAAAGAAGTTGCAAGACCTGGGGTTTTCCAAATGTTTGCGGTCAAAGTGGCAAGATCAGCAATATTCGCCGTTGGGCTTAAATAACAACCCAGCTGACAAGAGCCACTCCCTACAAAGAGATTCACAAAACGGGTGGGTGCATTGATGCTCGTGGTTTGAGCCTGGGCGCTTCGTTCTTTTAACAAAGGGAGAGCTGCTGCCAATGCGGTGAGCTTCAAAGTATACTCGAGGAAAAGGCGACGATCCATCGGCTCCATTGAATCTAATTCTGTTGAAATTGAATCTTTTGTCTTTTTCATAGCTTAGTTATTCTGCGCTCCCGCATTGATCCAATCCCGGATATTATTGATTTCACCCGTAGAGAGATTGTTCGACGGTGGCATTCCTCCCCCTGTTTGTACGCGAAGATAAAGGGTACTGTTTACGGCGTCTCCTGAAGTGACTACATCGAGCACGCCACTATTGTTACTGTTGCTTGGATTATAGCTAGTTAAATCAAGACCAGCAGATGGGCTGGCACTGTTATGGCATCCGGTACATTTTTGTTCGAAGATATTGTGTTTAATTGAGCTATAAGTTGAATTACCAAGATAGGTAAAACTATTCGCGAGAACCGCTGATTGAGTTCCATCCACCACCGTGACACTCACAGGACCAGCCAGTGCAATTGCGCTTGTTGTGCAATGAATCTCCGTGCTCGTAATTGAGGCAATGGAACATGCTGAACCACCGAGGCTCACTGTGGACGAAGTTGAAAAGTTAGATCCACTGATCGTAATGCTGGTCCCGCCCGTATAGACCCCAGAATTGGGGGATACGCTCGTCACCACAACTGCCGTACTCGCCAATTTCCTGCCCCAGGAGCGCGATTGAAATTGGGTGGTCCGAATCAGGCTTTTTAATAAGGTCTTCGGATTGTGATGAGTATTGAATGCGGTGGTTTCGGTTTTGAGTGTATTCCAAACTTGAGTCTCATATGATCCCACTGTAGAAGGAGCGTTGGGCAGGCTATCAGAGTCGATTTCAAAATGGACTCCTGAGAGCATCTCAAAATATCGAAGCGCTCCGCAAAAATAATAATCAGGACTATTCTTCACTAAATTCCCAAGATTACTTAACTGAGTATTTCCACTTCCATTCGCACTAAACTCGTCGCTGACAATCGCTCCTCCATTAAAGGCTGACTTATAGGATAAGCGTCCATGAACTTTCGAAAGGTGGAAGTTTGGGTCGCCACTGGCCGGAACTGGCCATAGAAACGCATCCGGCAATGCAGTGCTCGCGCTCAGCAGAGAGCTCGACTTAGGTTTCATGAGAAAGGCATAGATGAGCCCAATGTTAGAACAGTTTCCGCTGCCTGACTGAGCACAACGAGTATAGCCCGACGGAACGACACCCGCTGTTTCTTGGCGGGTTTGCTCAAATGAAATATTACGAATCCCAATTGCAAGCGGATCCATGGTTTCATGGCACTTCATGCAATTTGCGTTTTGGCGAAAAGCGGGTGCCTGAGTGTTCGTTGAAATATCAGCGCTCAGCGTAGGGGTAAAAGTGTTCGTTGCTCCGAAATAGGGGCCATTTCTGCAAAACGCTCTGGCCATGACTTCTCTTGACCAGCGACGCGGAAGTGCCATAGACCCATTTGAGGTTGCTCCTGCCTTAATCCCACCATTCAAGAGAATAAAACTCGGGTCCCCCAAGAACCCCGCTCCTAGAGTTTCCCGCCAAACGCTTTGCTTAGACGTATTATAGGTACTCGGAGCATGATCAGCACTGCTGTTGAAGTTACTAGAATCACTGGGTGATGTTCTTTTGATCCCATTCAGTAAACCACGATCAATGGGGGTCAGGAGATTCCCATTTGCTGAATACTGTGGATCCGTCGAATATTGATTATGCCAATCATATGCTTGAAAAACACTTTTACCGCTCGAAACTTCCTTTAAATTCGCATAGGGGGTCGATACCGAACCCCCTCGTATAATAGACAGAGCACTCGGCTCCGTGACTGCCAAACTATAATCGGGATTCGAACCGAAAGTCGCGAGAGTAAAGTAGGCCGCTGGAGCACCCGTATCATAGATCATTTTAGTAAAACCTTGATCTTCAGTCGTATTCTCAAACTTGTCGCTCTTAAAGATGGATTCGTGAAACTGTTGAAAACGTCGGACGAGGTCCTTTGCTTCAGTTAGTTTAATAGTGGAATTAGTCGATACAATTAAACCCGTGCTCGGACTAATTTGTGGAGCATCAATCAATTTATCACAAAGTGCTAAGGCTGAAGCCTGATCCGTTACTGCTGCTCGTCTTGAATCAAGATAGGACAAGCGAATATTCGCAATCGATTGAAAACAACGGGTCACGAGTTCTTGAGGCCCTAGTTGATCTCCGCTTGCAAAAACAGCTGCCGGACGAAGCAAGCAAACAGAAGCCAACATGAAGATGTAGTATTTAGTCATTAAATGAATCCCCCGACCCATAGTTTAAGGATATCACTACAAATCACCCGCCTGAAAGATGTCAGGATAATAACAGTGCCTGCAAAAAACCTATACAGGGCCCCATAAATGAAGCCTTTCTTGAGACGAGAAGTTCATCTATATAATCAATAATTTGACGATAAAAAAGTGAGATGTGGGCCTTGCGGTTTTTGTGGGTTTTGAGAGAATTAGGGTAGAAAACAAATTTTCATTGATGAATTTTTGAGCCGAGGAAAAGGAATTCCTGATGCAAAACAAGACTTTCACTCCAGAGAAGTATCCGCTCGTGATTCAGGTGATCGAGAATTATCTCACCGTTTATGTGCCTGATTTTGACTACCGCGTAGCTGAGCCCTACCGTGCGGGCGATGTGGGACAGAGTGAAATGATGATCATGAAGGTCCGCAGAGAGATCGCATCTAAGATGAGCTCGATGAGCATTCAGGGGCAAACGATTCAAGCTCCAACCAAAGCAAAAGAAGTTTTTCGGGTTCTTGACTCCGATACACTTTCTACTAAAGAGGTGGCCAGGCTCCTTCGCGTCTCGGATGAAACTGTCAGGAGACTTTCTGAGCGGGGTGAAATCAAGTTTCAATCGACTCCGGGTGGACACCGCCGTTTTCTGAGAAGCTCGGTCCAAAACTATCTCCTCCGCTTCTCCCCTACCCTGCTCACACCTGAGACTACTGTTTAATTCTAGCAAAGATTCGTGTGAGTATTTTGACGATCACCTTCTTTTTTTCCTCTCGCCCAGGATGAACAGGCTTCCACTAAATCGATAAACTTATGTTTTTGTTAACCTCTTTTTCTTCATATGTTTCCAGTGCCTCATTTTTCTCTATTTCCTCTGATTCCGAATTTGCTGATTCGGACGAATTTCCCGAAGAGAGCTCAGAGTTATTGCTTCTCTCTCTTCACGAACCTCACTCTTCATGTGAACTTCGAATGGAATCTTCTTCTGTCAAAAATATTTCTGAAGACTCTTCCACCAATCTTCGTTACTTTATTGAAGAAGTATTAATAAGAAGTTTTACCATTTCATGAAAGGTGTGAACCTCATGAGGAGAAACAGAAAATGAAAATATTCACGGTCGCAAACTCTAAAGGCGGATCTGGAAAAACTACCACCGCATTCAACTTGGCTCACGAATTGGTGCGCCTTGGCAAAAAAGTATTCATGGTGGACTTTGATCCACAAGCCAGTCTTACCAACAGCTTCAAAATCGAACTCCCGCAGAGTCAAATTTATATCGAAGATCTCGTTTCAAAAGCAGGGCAGGGGAAGCTCCATATCGCAAACGCAATTGTTGAGCCCAAAGAAAACCTGTTCTTGATTCCAGCTACGGGTGCACTCGGAAACCTCGAGAGTGAATTAAAAGGTCCTGCGGGACTCGTTCGATTACGCGAAACTTTAAAAGGCCTTCAGGGGCTCGGAATGGATGTCGTAATCATTGATCCACCCGGTTCATCAGACGTCTTCATGTCCATGTCTCTACTGGCTGCTCACGAAGTCATCATTCCCGCACGTCCCACAGACACTGATATTTCAACTTTAAGTGAGTTTGTGCCCTTCATAGAAGAGCACAAAGCACTAAATACGAATTTACAGATTCGTGGAATCATTCTCAATCAGGTCCAAAGCTCATCTAAAAATGGGCAGTTTTACCTGGAGAAGATGAAAAACTTGGGGCTAGGGGACCTCGTATTCCCGTGTTCCATTCGTTCAGCAATTGATGCAGCTAACTCCGTTGCCTATGGACAAAGCTCATCTGAACATAAACCCAAAGCTCCTGTTTCAAAAGACTACCAGGAGTTTGCCAAGGAGGTCGCAAAATGGCTTTAGATCAAAATGCAGGACAAAAGAGAACCGTGGGCCTTGCCCGTAACCTGATGCCACTCGTTGAGAGTCCAGCTCCGGTTGCAGCCGTTCCGGCGGCACCCACTGCGCCCACTCCCGCACCCACCGTGTTTGAGCGAAAGCAAAGCCTAGGTACGACTGCGATTGCAACCGAAGCTAACCTACGTACGAAAAAGATTTCGTTTCTCACCGATCCAAAACTCGAGGAGCGCTTTCGCAAAGCTCGACTGCGTGCAGGCTTTGACAAGCTCGAAGATGCTTACAATGAGGCCATTAAGACCTTTTGCGATCAGGTTGACGCAGGTAAGATCGATCGCTTTTAAGGCTAGGGCTCCTTGAACCATCATCTCTTAACGCCAATCTTGCAAACTCAAGGTTGGCGTTTTCATTTTCCGATAAGTACGAATTAAACTGAAATCTCACTCTGCATTTCGTCAAAACATCAACAGTTTATTCGTACTCAATGGAATTTTTTGCGTCGCGCATTTCCATGGAGTACGAATTACTCACCTGAAACAGGAAAAATTCGAACCTGTCCGCTCAGAAAACGTACCTATTTGAAAAGAATTCGTACCTATCGGAAATATCTGTTGAATAAAATGCGGCACCTAGGCAAAATTTTACCTATGGATAAGGACATCCATCCGAAAAACTGTTTTTCGTTCTCCATGGAAAGGCAAGCCGGGGCGGGTATTCGTACCGCACGGCAATCCATTTCGCACCCCATGACAATTAATTCGTACTTCACGGATTTTTTGTTGTTTTTAATTCGTACCTCGCGGAATTTTGCGCGCATTTCACTCTCCGTTTCAATGCCTAATTGCCTGGAAATCAAAGCAAATACTGAATTTCTAGAAAATACTCGGGGCGATACTTTCGATTTCAACGCTATTCGTACCCCATGGAAACTCAATTCGTACCCGGCTGCAAATTTTTTAAGTTTTAATCGTACTCCACGGAAATCAATTCGTACTGCATGGAAAGCAGAGGCTGAAATCATAGGGAAAAAGGGCCTAAAACCCCTCTCTATAAGTAAGTCTTTATATATAAGTAAAGGAATGAAGAATAATGATTGAAGTCAGAGAA
>CAIOKW010000104.1 GCA_903858975.1 Oligoflexia bacterium
CGTGGTGGAATTGGTAGACACGTACGTTTGAGGGGCGTATACCGAGAGGTGTGCTGGTTCAAGTCCAGTCGGCCGCACCATTCAAAGTAATTAAAATTCATATATTCAAAATTCAAGATGCGCTTGAAATGTTTAGACCCCTGGACGTGCATATTATTGTGGGTATTTCGCAATTACCTTTAAGAACTGAGTCCCATATTTCTCCTGTTTGCTCTGACCCACTCCGCTGATCATGAGAAAATCAGATGCGTTCTGTGGAAGAAATAGGCACATTTCATTTAAAGTTTTGTCAGAGAAAATAATGTAGGGTGGCACTTTGTTTTCACGCGCGAGTTGAGTTCGGAGTTCTTTAAGTGCACTTAACAGCTCATCCCGTCCATGATGAGCTTCAGTAGATTTTGCATTTCGATTTGATTTTTTTGTGGGTTTGTTTTCAGATATTTCCTGTTTCCGGAAGTGAATGGCTTGTTGCCCCTTCAATAAGGGATGCGCTTTTTCAGTTAAAGCCAGGCTTCGGTATTCCCAGTCCTTAATCATGACAAAACCAGAGTGAAGAAGCTGACGGAGGACATTATTCCAATGGTCTTTAGATTTCTCTTTCCCGATACCAAATACTGACAAGGTATCGTGCTTGCGTTCGATGACCTTTGTGTTTTTGGTTCCTCGAAGGACGTCGATGATATGGCCCGCTCCATAGATTTGCTGGGTGCGATAGAAGGTAGAGAGTATTTTTTGTGAATCAATGGTGGCATCCCAGAGAACTGGGGGATCCTGACAGGTGTCACAGTTATCGCAATTTTCAGCGAGTTCTTGCCCAAAATAAGAGAGCAGATATTTTCGCCTGCAGCTTCCCACTTCTCCGAGACCAAGCATCGCATCCAGTTTATGGCGTGCTACCTTTTTATATTTTTCATCGGCATCGGTGGTTTCGAGCATTTGAGATAGCTTCACCACGTCTTGAAGCCCGTAAATCATCCAAGCGCTTGAGGGTTTTCCGTCTCGTCCGGCCCGCCCCGTTTCTTGATAATAGCTTTCAATGCTCTTCGGGAGATCGAGGTGTGCGACGAAACGAACATCGGGGCGGTCGATCCCCATTCCAAAGGCTATGGTGGCGACTACGATCACTCTTTCATCAGAGCTGAAACGAGCTTGATTGTTTGTCCGTTCCTCTTGCGTGAGTCCTGCATGATAAGGAATGGCTGGGTAACCCTTCTTTGCCAAGGTTTCGGCAATTCTTTCGACCTTGCTGCGTGAGAGACAATAGATAATACCGGTGTCATGGGGGTGTTGGGTTTCAATAAATCGGGTGAGTTGTTTAATCTCGTCTTCTCGGTCTAATATCGAATATTTGATATTGGGTCGATCAAAAGATGCGATAAAAACTTCGGGATTTTGCATCCGAAGTTGATCAGCGATGTCGATTCGGGTCTTGGCATCAGCAGTTGCCGTGAGAGCGAGTACGGGGACTCCTGGAAAACTCATTCGTAATTCAGAGAGTCGCGTATAGTCCTTTCGGAATTCGTGACCCCACTGGGAAACGCAGTGAGCTTCATCAATCGCAATTAAAGATATTTTGAGATTTGAAAAGAAGGAAGAAAGCCCCATGGAGAGGATCCCTTCGGGCGAAACATAGACAATCTTAGTTTTTCCGGAGCGAATCTGTTTTTGTGCCGCATTCCGTTCGGTGTGATTCAGAGATGAGTTTAGGAAGCATGCTTCAATTCCGAGCTCCTTCAGGTTCATCACTTGATCTTGCATGAGTGAAATGAGAGGAGAAATGACGAGTGTAATTCCGTCTAAATATAAGGCTGGGGCTTGGTAGCAAATGGACTTGCCCCCGCCGGTTGGCATGATGGCGAGGGTATCTTTTCCCTCAAGCACCGCACGAACGATAGAAAGCTGATCCATCCGAAATGAGGTATACCCAAAGCGGTCTTTTAGAATTTGATGGAGTTTCTGATCAATCAAAGACGGGCCAGTCATGGTGTTTTTTAACTTATTCCATGATTCTGGCCCAGCTTTTTATGTGTGATTTTCAGATTTAGTATTTTCCAAAGAGCGCTTTTCGAAGATCAAAAGACAAGGTGAGTGTACCGATGGCACCGCCTGCCGCGGTGGCTAGGAAGTCTTTCACATCACAGGTATGGTTGAGCGGATGAAGGTAGTCATAATACTCTTTTCCCGCTCCGAGGAGTGCCGACATTCCAAAGCCCAGTAAAGCTGCAACCAGGCGTCGGTGTTTCATGTCCTTAGGCAGAACCAGTTGAAAGATTCCGTTGCTGACATTTGCAAACATGTAACCCACTAAAAAGTGCTGTTCCTTATCCCAGGTGGCGTCTAGGAAGGCGTAGGCGGCTCCGAAATCTCCCACCATATTTCCCACCAACAACCATTCTTCAAGGCTGGTTTTGGTGTTCGCGTATTCTGCTTTTTTTGCATAGTTCAATTGAGTGAAGTCTTGTCCCTGGATGGTAACGGTGGATACTCCGACCACCTCGTATTCATGGAAAGCAAGTCCAGTAGATGCACCTACAATTCGTGGGTCTGGAGCGAATGAAGTTTTGTGATGAGATATGCTCGGTACTTCAAGGGGTTTAGTTGAGTTAATGCCTTGATCCTCGCTCTCAGGAGCCGGCGTATACTGGGCGTGGGCGCTTTGATAGCAAAAGAGGAATGCAATGAGTGCAAAAGGGGTGAGTTTCATAAAATTCTCCTTCGGGAATGATATGAAAGCGGACTTTGCACTGGGGGAAAAAATTCCCGCATCAGTTGGGATGAAATCGTGGAAAATGATGCGCTAGGGCTAAATCGGGGGGCTTCAATGAAATTTATTCAAATTCAACTCGAACGCCCAAGAGGTAAAGCTTCGCGTTCAGGGAGAAGACCTCATTGCTGAATGCAGTTTGCTGAAGCTCTGCAGAAAGATACGTTCGGGTGATGCCGAGACTTTGGAAAGAATCTTTGGCGGTATGTGAGTCAATCCAGCCTAGGTTAATCAGTGCCCCAAAGCTCGGGCTTAAGACGGTCCCCGAGGCATAGGAAGCGATAGGCAGATTTGACTTAAGCCGGTAATAATCAAAAGAAAGGGAAGCAGTGGGGACAATAAATTGATTAACCCACACTTTAAGTTGATAGCGTAACTGTGCGCCAATCATAGGGTTCATGAGAC
>CAIOKW010000105.1 GCA_903858975.1 Oligoflexia bacterium
AAAAAGATGAGCTTGAAGAACTCAGAAAAGTCGCCAAGGAAAATGGCTTTAAACTTGAACAAAATGCAAAATACCTAAGCCAAACATTTAAACTTCATGCAACATGCCTCAGATGTAATCACAAATGGCATATTGCTCCGTCGAAAATCAAACAAGATAGATCATGCCCAAAATGCGCAGGAAACTTAAAGCTTTCTCTTGATGAATTCCACAGCATGGCAAAGGGGCGTGGTCATTTGGTCCTTTCTACAGATTATGAACATAGCCAAGCGCCACTAAAGTTCAAATGCAAGACTTGTCAATTTGAATGGGAAACAACTGGAAATCACTATAGAAACGGGACTGGTTGTCCGAAGTGCGCAAACAAAGTAGCTCGTACACAAGACGAAGCATCCGCAGAGTGTGCAACGCGCGGGTGGATTTTACTGTCAAAATATAAAAATACAACTGCGCCCTTAAAACTAAAATGCATTCAATGCGAATTTATCCGGGTAAGCTCATTCAGCAATTTAACAAACAAACACAAAAAATCAGATTGTACTGAATGTGGGAAGGCAAAGCTCAATCTCCAAAAACATTCTCTTCTGCGAGAATATTTAGATAAGCGCGCTATTATTTTACTAAGTAAGGCATATGTTGACTCCGACACAAATATTGAACTCAAATGCAAAGAATGCGGAAATCACTGGCATGCTACCCCAAGCAATTTGCGTCGGGGCACTGGCTGTCCGAAGTGCAGCATCGAAAGAGGAGCATCGAAAATTAGGTACAATTTAGGCAAAGCTTACGAATTGGCAAAGAGTCGTGGCGGTACGTGTATTTCAAAAAAATATGAAAATGCAAGTACACCACTCAAATGGAAATGTTCAAAAGGACACACATGGCTTGCTGCTTACAATACTGTTCAACAAGGACACTGGTGCCCTAAATGTTCTAGGAAAAGTAGCAATGTCAAAGCTTAGTATTCTTCGCTTAAAATTGGAGCAATATGAGTGAAAATGAAAAACGTAAAGAGGCGCCTACATGGGAAATTTTAGCGGCAATTGTTGGCTATTTTACATCTGTCGAATCAGTAGTGACTTTTTCAGGCCACTTGATTAGTGATCATCCAAAGGAGGCAATCCCATACAAGATCAGGGTGGTCTCATCATTAGTTTATGCAGTCTTAATGATAGTAGTTAGCTCTTGGACATTGATAAAATTCAAGAAGCCACATGAAAGCGAAACCAGCATTCATGCTAGATTTAAAAGAGCTTATCGTAAGGCACAACTACTACAGGCAGTCAGGACGTTAGGCTTTTCTCTCATTAGGGATGTCTTTCTTCAGATGAACGGTGTTCGACTCTATTCAAGCTTTAACCGTTATGAGGACTGGCCACAACGGCCCGAACTCTTCGATCATATTGACCGGTTTAACTTCGGAAATAAAACTATAGAGCTTCAGTACTACCGAGACTTTAACTTTATTGAATTCAAAGAAACAGTTTCTGGCGGTAGCGAATTCGGTACAGGCAAAAAAGTTAGATGGGGAGAATTAGAGAATAAAATATTAACCATCTCTAGCCCTACAGGCTTCTATTGGACCATTAGACACCTTTTCAAATGTAATAGAGCCTAATCATGTTTGAATTTCTTACTCTCCTCAGGCCAAACACTCATCGGCTTCCAATCAATCTGTAAAACATCCAGTGCATGTCGCTGAACCTTCTGCAAACAAGCTCGCGATCTACACGAAGCCAACTCCGAAAACGTCATTCCAAATTGTTCCAAAGCAGCCAACACCATCAACCCAACCAACATTCGATACATAAAAATCCTCCTCAGGAATTTAAAAATATTCAAACCGCCCGCCCGGTAGCATGCGCGCACACCACCGAACAGACAGTTCAAATGAGTCATTGAAATGTTTGGGTTATTTGAAAAATCTCAGTAGCAAAAAAGTAGCATCCAGTAGCAAACGTACGAAATTTCGTGAAATCTCACGAAAGGTTCAACCCGAGACTGCAACTCCGCTTACAGTAATTACAAGCACTTGTGGTGCTTGGGTTTTTGTTATTGGTGCTCTAGATTTTGAAATAAGTGATTTAAAAAATGGCGGGAGCGATGGGACTCGAACCCACGACCTACGCCGTGACAGGGCGTCGTTGTAACCAACTCAACTACGCCCCCGCATAAATATAGAAATGAGCGTTTAGAAGAAGCTACCGGAATCCTAAACTTTTGTCTAGCCCTTTAAAGAAAACTAAAGCCACATTTTTTCTTTAAAAGTTCATTAAACCCCGCATCAGAAGGGTAGAGGAATTCTACCTCTGAGTGCTCGTCCTGGTTAAAAAGCAAGGCAGAGGGGATTTTACAGGATTTTTGACCTTGGGTGATGGTGGCGATGGTACCGAGTCTGGGGTCGGCCCCTCGGCGATCGACCCGGATCATGACCCCGGTCCCGTGGTATTGGAATTGGGCGAACTTACGCTTGAAGCGATCGGGGCCTAGGTCGATGGGGGCCAGCTCCTGAAGGACTCCTCCCACGATCTCCCGGGTTTCAGCATTAAACTGCGCGGATTCTCCTGTGGGGAGGGTTACGCTCAGAATCTTTGATCCAGAGGTCTCACTGGATGCAATCGCAGGCAAGTAGGTTCTGGGAAAGAAGTAGAGATAGCTCTCCATGCGTTGGGAAAGAAATGCGGTCGGTGAATCCGTGATGTTGATGTAAATGTTCTGGCGTGCTCGATCCTGAAAGTGAAAGCCAAATTCTCGATCAGGTCCTTCACCGATTTCGCCGTGATGGGGAATGATGGCATTTGGCCCTTCGTTCGATAAGGTAAAGCCGACGACTCGGTTTGTTTTTTCGTGGATTGAAACCATGTAGTCCCCGGTAGAAGAAGTGCGGTCGTAGGTGTCTCCTGCGATTGAAGGAAGGATCGTATCTTGTTCAGGAGAGCTCAGGATGGATTCTGGAAGTTCGCTTGTGGTCTGCGCGATAGAGTTCGGAGATTGAAGGAGTAGGGCAAGGGCTAACAGGGGGAACGTTCTGTAATCCATGCGCGCATTTTAATAGAGTTGCGATTAATTATCAAACGTTTATTTAATAAATAAAGGTGGATATAGAGATGGATTACGGCATAGTTACCAGCTAAAATAGAAGAATGTTCAGCAAGATTAAACTAACTTCGTGGATCTTTATTGCGCTCGTAATGGGGTTTTTCATCGGGCATTTTTTCCCCGAGGCTGTACCTTACATCAAGCCACTCCGGACGATTTTCCTCAATGGTGTGAAATGTATTATTGCGCCTTTGATTTTCGCCTCCATCGTAACTGGGATCAGTTCAGCGGGAACCGTAAAAGGGCTCGGCAAAACGGGCGTTCGAGCCATTCTGTATTTTGAATTAGCAACGGGGCTTGCGCTTGCGGTCGGTCTGTTGATGGTCAATCTTTTTCGACCCGGCGATGGAATTCAATTGACCCATCAGGTGTCCGAAGTGGTCACCAAAGCACAAGAAAATAGGCTTACGTTTCAGGGATTCTTTGAGCACCTTTTACCCAGTAATTTTGCTGAGGCGATCGTTAAAGGGGATGTGCTTCAAATTGTTTTATTTTCAACTCTATTTGGTGTGGCGGTATTGCTCGCAGGCGAAAAAGGAAAACCCATTCTTTCGTTTTGCGAGGGGCTCAATGAGGTGATGTTTAAGTTTACAGGGCTCATTATGTCTTTAGCTCCCCTTGGAGTGGGGGCTGCTGCTGCTGGAAGTATTGCAGAACATGGAATTCAGGTCATGATTCCGATGATGAAGTTGGTGGGGACTCTCTATCTTGCGCTCCTGGTTTTCGTGATTTTGGTTTTAGTTCCTGCGATGCTTTATGCGCGAGTGAATGTGAAGCGGTTTCTGACTGAGATGAGACCTGCTTTGATGCTGGCCTTTGCGACCACCTCCAGCGAGAGTGCGTATCCTTCCGCTCTCAGTTCTTTAGATAAAGTGGGAGTGAAAAAACGCATTTCCAGTTTTGTATTGCCTTTGGGGTATTCGTTTAACTTAGACGGCTCAACGCTCTACTTAGCAGTGGCTTCGGTATTTGTGGCGCAAGCTGCTGGCATCGAGCTCTCTCTTTGGACTCAGTTCACCATGATGCTCACGCTCATGCTGACAACGAAGGGTGTGGCTGCCGTGCCACGAGCCTCCATTGTCGTGTTATCAGGAACGCTCACCGCCTTTGGACTTCCATTGGAGGGAATTACGCTGATCTTAGGGGTAGATGAGTTCATGGACATGGCTCGAACCACGATCAACTTATTAGGTAATTGTATCGCGACCCTCGTGATTTCCCGCTGGGAAGGGGAAACCATTCATTCTGAGTTTCAAGCTTAAGCGGGTTTGCCCGCGTGGATCAAAGTTTTCAAATCCATGCGGAAAAGGACTTCTACTTTATTGGGGTAGATGAGTTTCTGAATCACGCCTTCACCGAAAGTTGGGTGAGCAATACGATCTCCGGCCTGAAACGCTTCGTTGGCTGCATACTGGCGTACCGCGCGGGTGCTGCCGTTGATTTGTTTCATCCACTCAAGCTCGATGGGAACAGTCTTTTCTGCTTTGGCTTCACGCGGAGCGCGGGTGGTGCTGCCGGGGCTGCCACGAGAAGGGGCAATAGAGCCAGGCTCTTTAACGCCTTTCTTAGCTTTGAAGTTATGTTCACTTTTGCAGGTTCGGCAAATCACCCGAGCAGGGATAGGCCCAACCATGGACATGATCGTATGACCAAGGTCCATTTTGCAGCGAGTACAAAAACAAACGAGTTCTTTTCCAACGGACAGTGCAGATGATGATGTGTTCATGAGATCAAAGTTAGGATAGCCTAAGTCAGTCGACATGAGTACGGAAAAACGGTCTGAACATAAAACAAGCCTCCTGGATAAAGCCAAAAAATTGGCAACGACTCCTGGCGTTTATCTGATGAAGAGTCATGAGGGGGATATCATTTATGTGGGGAAGGCGAAGAGCCTTCGCTCACGGGTCAGTTCTTATTTTCAGCCGATCACCCATGAGCATCCGCGCACTGAGCTCATGCTTAGCAATGTCAAAGAGTTTGAAATTATTCATACGGAGACCGAAAACGAGGCGCTCGTTCTGGAGTGTACGCTCATCAAGCGTTACAAGCCCAAATACAATATTCGATTGAAGGATGATAAGCATTATCCCTACCTCCGAGTTTCCTTGAGTGAGCCCTTTCCAAAGATTGAGTGGACGCGTCGGGTGAACTCCGAGAATGCGCGCTATTTTGGACCTTTTCCCTCGAGTTTTGCGGCCCGAATTGTCATGCGCTTGCTGACTGAATCGTTTCAACTCCGGGACTGTTCGGATAATACTTTTTCACATCGCTCACGTGCCTGCATTCTCCACCAAATGGGGCAATGCTCTGCTCCTTGTGTCGGAAAGGTCACGGAAGAAGAATACAAAGAACAAATCAAGAGCGCCACTGAAGTGCTCGAGGGTAAAGGCTTAGAGTTCATTGATAAGCTAAAGGTTGAAATGCGGGAAGCCGCAGAAGAAGAACGTTTTGAAGATGCGGCTCGAGTTCGGGATCAGATCCAAGCGGTAGAAATCGTGGCTCAAACGCAGTCAGTGATTGATGCCGATACCAGACTCGATCAGGACGTTTTTGCCTTTGAACGTAAAGAAGGCATTGCACATGGTGTGGTCCTCCAGGTTCGCGGTGGGAAGCTGCTCTCGGTAAAGCATTATGACTTGCAGAACTTTGATGGTTCGCTCAGTAATCAGGCGATTCTCTACGATTTTTTGACTCAGCACGTGCTCTTGATGCAAGAGGGAAATGATCTGATCCAGGCAAAAGAAGTTCTCATGAAAGAGCCGCCTGAGGATCTGGAGTTACTAGAGAGTGCGCTTCAAATTAGAATTCGAGTCCCGGAATCCGGCGTTCAGCACCAACTTGTTAATGTGGCTCAGACCAATGCACGCTTTGCGGTTGAAAATGCGAAGCGCGAAAGTGCCGGCCACGGGGTAGGAGCGCTTGAGGAAGTGCAAGAGAAGCTAGGCTTAGAGAAGCTTCCCAGAAGAATTGAATGTTACGACATTTCAAATACCCAAGGAGAGGAGTCCGTCGCTTCCCGAGTGGTCTTTGTGGATGGAGCTCCTGATAAAAATCTCTACCGGCGCTATAAAATCAAAACCGTCATCGGAGCCAATGATTTTGCATCGATGCGAGAAATTTTCGAGCGGCGCTTTTCAAAAATGGACCTCAATCCTGGAAATGAAAAACCCGACTTGGTAGTGGTCGATGGAGGCAAGGGGCAGCTCGCTCAGGCTCGCGCCATTTTTGATGAGTTGAACATTCAGGGAGTGGATCTCGTGGGTCTTGCGAAGGCACGTACCGAGAGTAATTTTCGCTCAAAGGAAGTCGAGAGCTCGATGGAGCGGATCTTCATTCCGAATCGAGTGAACCCGATTCCGCTTTATCCTCACACGCGCGCGTATAAGTTGCTCACTCACATCCGTGATGAGGCACACCGATTCGCGATTACGTTTCATCGTAGTCTTCGAGATAAGAAGAGTCTAAAAGGATGAATTCCTTTAGATTAGGCGAGTAAAATACGGCCGTTACCAGCCAGAAGCTTCTGGATTAATTGCTTTAAATGACGCATGCCCTGAAGCTAACAAGAGGAAGTCGGAGTGACAAGGGTTATTTAGCAGGTGCGCTAGAGCGGCGCGTTATCTACTCAAGCGCCTTTTTGAGGTCTGCCACCAAGTCGGAAACATCCTCAATTCCCACACTGATTCGAATCAGGGTGTCTGCAATTCCAAGCGCTTTGCGATTCTCGGGCGGAATCGAGGCGTGAGTCATAATTGCCGGATGCTCGATCAGGGACTCCACTCCACCTAAGCTTTCAGCCAAAGTGAAAAGCTCCGTGCGCTCCAAGACACGGGTGGCGTCTTGAAGATTTCCCTTAATTACAAACGAGATCATTCCACCAAAACCATGCATTTGTTTTTTTGCAAGCGCATGCTGAGGATGGCTCTCCAGTCCGGGATAAATCACTTTTTCAATTTTCGGATGCTTCTCTAAAAAGCGAGCCACTTCAAAAGCATTTTTTTCATGTTCTTTCATGCGCACGTGGAGTGTTTTTAATCCGCGCATGACGAGGAAGCAATCCTGTGGCCCTGGAACGGCCCCTACCGCATTTTGAAGGTACTTGAGTTCAGTGTACAGAGTATCGTCGTTCGTGATCAGGACGCCCCCCACGACGTCACTGTGACCATTCATGTATTTGGTTACGGAATGAATGACGACGTCGGCTCCCAAATCCAGTGGGCGCTGAAAGTAGGGGCTCATAAAAGTATTATCGACCACACTTTTCACATTTTTAGCTCGAGCCAACTTTGCGAGGGCTTCAATGTCAAAAATCTTCAGCATCGGATTGGTGGGGCTTTCGATCCAAAGGAACTGGGTGTTCTTTTGAATCGCAGCTTCTACTTTTGTAACATCGCTCAGATCCATAAAGGTGAAGCTGATGCCAAAACGGGTGAGGACCTTATCGAATAGCCGAAAGGTTCCGCCGTATACGTCGTCACTGCAAATCACGTGGTCGCCTGATTTCAGGGTATGAAGGAGTGTATCGATCGTTGCAAGGCCCGATGAAAATGCAAGTGCATGCTTTCCGTTCTCAAGAGCAGCCACGCATTCTTGATAAGCAGTACGGGTAGGATTATCAGTACGAGCGTATTCGTATCCGGTATGTTTTCCCGGAGAGGTTTGAGCAAAGGTGCTGGTTTGATAAATGGGAACCATGACTGCGCCGGTTCTTGGGTCGGGAGACTGTCCTGCGTGAATTGCTTTTGTACCGAATTTCATGATTTCTGTATCTCCTTTAATTCCATAGCAGCCGCAAGGGCCGAAAGTTTTCCAATGATACCGTAGACGGCTTCTAAGAGGGGGAGCTCTTCTTGATTCCCATTCATCAAGCAATCACTGAGATCTTTAAAACAGAGTTTCTTAAAGAACATGCCCTGACTGTTAAGGTTATCCATGGAGTCTCGTTCTGAGTTCGCACGAATGAATCCTCCGATCAGCTCTTCACCCATCATATAAATCACGGGCTCCGAAGTCGAGCCATCCGTTGTGAGCGTGGTGGGCACTCCTTCTTGGACAAGCACTTGGCTAATTTGGCTCTTATTTTTACCCATGCTCATTTTATTTTTGGTTCTACGATTCATCGTCCGAAGTTCTTCTGCAGAATGAATAACCATGATTCCAATGCCATAGGTCCCGGAGTCGTTCTTAATAAAAAGCGCAGGCTTTTCTTGAATTCCATGGTGTGCATATTTGGAAGCAATGCTTTTTAACATTCGATCAGCCACTTCAATCACTCGATCAATGCCTTGATCTTCACCAAAATTCACATGGTCCACGGCCTCGCTCTCAATCTGAATGAGCCAAGGATCAATTTGGATGACTTCTGCAAGTTCTGCCGCCACTTGATTATAGTAATGAAAGTGGGTGCTCTTCTTGCGAGAATGCCATCCCAGTTTGTGGCTCGGAACCACAGGCTGAGTGATGCCATCCAGTAAGGTGGGGTAGCCTGCCGAAAAATCATTATTGAGTAAAATCCAGTCCGGAACAAAGCCATGAGCAAGCTTCGCTGATTTACCCTCGATCTGAAGCGGGTACTCGGTAATGAGTTTTTCACTGGCCGTTTTTAACTCATAGGTGTTTGGGTCTTCACCGTATCGACCCAATGCAATTTCAAATCCAGCTTCTTCTAAGATTGACTTCAGATGGTGAAGGTTCTCTAGGTAAAACTTATTTTCGGTGTGGTTCTCTGGAATGATTAATATTTTTGTGGGTATGGCGCTGCCCAGGCGATACGCCATTTTTTCGATTTGGGATCGGAAAATTGAGGGTGCAAACTCAAGGTCTACTTCGCAAATATTATTAAACCCAGCAGGGAAGAGATTACAATCCACGGGAGCAATTTTTTCACCCGAATCGCGAATATCAATCGAGCAATAAAAAGCCGAAGGGTATTCCTCAAACTTCTTTTGGAACCAGGAAGATACGATTTCACGCTTTGCGAAGACGGCGCTTGCGACGTGATTTTTTAGGCTTGAATGGCGCATAACATTTAGAGAGTTCGACATGGATTCCTTTTGATAGATCAAAGGTAGATTTAAGATCCTGAGCTATTTTTTCTTTGAGGAACGGATCTGCCCTCATTTTTTGAAGTTCGTGATTCAACACGGTGAATGATTCACACCATTCCTTGAGAACCGCTACATTCGAAACTTGGTTGGCTTGAGGAAGGGCTTCCTTGAAACAGAGATTTTTCTCTTTGAAGTAGTCTATCGTTTCTTCTTCAGTGATGGGTTTGTCTTTCAAAAGGTGAGTGAGCGTGCATTGTCTCATGGCAAAGCTCATTTTAAATTCAGGAAGCAGCTTTGAGTAAAAAGGGATGGGTTCTTTTTTAAGCTGATCACTCAGCAGATCAAGCTCCGTCTCGGCAGTTTTATATTGTTTCTCTTCCAGCAGACTTTGAAAGCTCACCGAATGAGCCAGAGCCTGTTGCTTCGCGGTGGGGTGAGCCTTTAAAAGCTCTCCAGCCATGAGGCGGGCATTTAAGTAATTTTTCAAATTGAGTTCGGCTTCGGCCATAAGCGCGCGAACGCGATTAGAGGAGGCTTCATCCCATTTAAGATCTAAACACTCTTTTCCAAATTTAAGGGCCTCGGAATCGCGCTTTTCAACGAGGAGAGCCTCGATCAGACCTAAATAGGCATCTTTGAGATTGCTGTCGCTCGGATAGCGCTCAAGAAGGCGCTCACAATCGCGGATGCCCTGTTTGTAATCTTTCCTATTGATGGCGTCGGAGCCCTCTTCAAATAGAAAGCGAGCTTCATTTTCAGAGCGTGGACCTGGATTAGGGGTTTCAGTTTGGGCAGGACAGGGGGCTCCCGCTAACAGAATGAAAACGGCCCAAAAAAGAGGTGAGAATTTGCAGCTCATAGTTTAGTTTGAGCCTACCATGAAGCCGAATCGCCAAGCACTGATTTTTAGCACCGTTTGGCCTGAGCCAGACTCCTCCGCTGCCGGAGTGCGGCAAATGCATTGGATCCACCTTTTATTGGATCTCTTTGATCAAGTGACGCTCATTTCCCCCTCGAAAACCAAAGGAGTGGAGGATTGGGGGCATCTGAAGGTGCCGGATCGAGTTTCACTCCTGCCGCTTCCGATGAATGATTGGAGTGTGAAGGAGAAGCTGAAAGAGTTGAATCCAGAGCTCGTGATGTTTGATCGCTTTATTCTCGAGGAACAATTCGGCCCCATCGTCTACGAGTCGCTTCCTCGGGCGCTGATCTTGCTGGAGACCCAAGATTTACACTTAGTCAGGCGCGCGCGAGAGTCGGTTAGGGAGCAGTTTTTAGAAATGCAGGTATTCCCGCCTCAGTTTTATCAAACCGACACGGCTCTCAGAGAAACTGCCGCCATTGATCGGGTTGATTTTTCATTTTTGGTTTCTTCGTTTGAAGAAGCGCTCTTAAAGTCTGAGTTTGGAATGGGTGGGGACCAGCAAGCCTGGGTTCCATTTTTCTATGATGAGCCGCAAGTGAAGTCAGGGGAGCTTTCGTTTCAAGAACGGTCTGATTTCGTCTGGATCGGAAACTTTAGACATGCGCCTAACGTGGATGGACTGCGATGGTTTCGTGCCGAAATTTGGCCCCGAATTCGGAAGGCTTTACCGGGTTCAAAATTGAGAATCTATGGAGCCTATCCTTCTGCAGAAGTGATGAGTTGGAATCTGCCTCAAAAAACGGGGATTGAGGTCAAGGGGAGTGCTGAGAGTTTATCTGAGGTCTATTCCCACGCGCGGGTGAATCTTGCGCCACTTCGTTTTGGTGCTGGGGTGAAGGGAAAAATTTTAGAGGGATTTCGCTTTGGTGTTCCCGTTGTCACAACCAAAGTGGGACTCGAGGGGATCATGCCGATGGGCCAAGACGATCAATTTCCTGGGCTCATTGCGCAAACGGCGGAAGACTTCGCTCGGGAGTGCGTAGACTTGTATCAAAATGAAAGGATATGGAATGAGAAGCGCTTGCTCGCGACTGATTTAATGCTTGGGGTTTATGATTCGAAGAAGACGCTACCTGGACTCAAGGCTCGAATTGAAAGGATGCTTTCCGAAAAGAAAGAGGGGAGTTTGCCTCGATGGCGATCGAAGATCCTTCGACATGAGCTGTTCAACAGTCATAAATACTTTTCAAAATGGATTGAAGCGAAAGAAAAGGCGGCTACTCCAAAATAGGAAGTGAGCTAAAGGCATCCGCGTAACTGTAGCTTACGGGTGTGGGTTCTTGAGATGCGGGCGATCGAGCAGGATCATTCCCAAAGAATGCAATTCCCACCACGACGGCACAAAGTCCGCCCAGGAAAGCGAAGAGATGGTTGCTGCTCTGGTT
>CAIOKW010000106.1 GCA_903858975.1 Oligoflexia bacterium
CTGTTTCTTATTTTCAATATTCAAATGCGTTTGTTCCAGGCTTCGGCACAATCTTGAACTTTAGTGATGCCAGACGAACACGCCTTTCATTTCTTCCGGAGCTCGGAAATGACCTTAAACTCCAAATAGAAGATAAACTCGACACAGAAAAAAACACCTCACTGATCAAGTACCTCATGACTTGGTCCCACTTCTTTGGGCTGGGTGATAATTCAGTCATTCAAAGCCAACTCCGATGGCTCGGCGCCACTCGATCACCTCAGTCCTCGCTTTCAACCAGTAAGCTCGTTGGTAAAGGCACGAATAATCTTTTTGACCGCGGAACCGGGACTTCCTTGAGTCAAATGAACTTCCGAGGGTATGCAGATTTCAGCTCAAGTATTCGCTCCGTGGGTGCTGCTGGGCTTGATTATCATTTCCCGCTTCTACGTTCCTACACGGGCTTAGGCGGAACCCTTCCTGCATTTTTAAAACAGACTCATGGCTTTGTGTTTGCTGAAACGGCTTTTGTTCCTCGAAAATACAATCCGGATTTATTTCTTCCCTCGTTTGGAGGCGGCCTGAGCGCTGAAACCACGCTCTTGATTCGTGCGCCGATCCGATTCAATCTTGAATTCCAAAATGGTACCCGGAAGGATTATGGCGGAGAATCCAGTCTCTTTTTCTCGATTGAGAGCGATTCACTCTTTTAGAAATTTAAGTTTCGAATCAATGCGTAGCCACATAGCAGCAGCAGTGAGAGACCCCCAAGAGTCTTTTGTTTTTCTTTTGGGATGAGATTGCCCTTACCAGAAACCCCGATTGCAAGCATGACGAGGAATCCGATCAATAGTGGGATCGAGAACAGATTCTCCTGATAAGCCCCTCTCCAATCACCAAAAAAAAGATGGATCCAGGCATGAGTCATTCCACAAAATGCGCACTTGAGGTGAAGCGTCTTTTTCAAGGGACAGACCTCGGGGAACTGATTGAGTTTTGCAATGACTTGATCCAGAGAATAGAGTCGTATCCAAAAGATAAAACTGAGTATCGAGAATAACCCTATTAAACTGATAAATCTCGATCCGCCTTGGCTTCGCTTCATTTGATTAGTAAACGCACAGATCCCCATCCCGATAGGTACCCGGAGGACAGGTCGATCCTGTTTTGGTGGCGATGATATCAGAAATATTGATTTCAAGCGCCTGATTCTCAGTCAGAGTTGAATCCACCGCTTTCAAGCTTGCTTGTCCGGAAATCGAAAAGAGCTGTTCAATGCGAACGTGAATGAGAATAGAGCTGGCTACGGGGCATCGCTTAGTGGTTTGGTCATTAGGATCCGTGATCTGTACATACGGAGGCTCCGTAAATGCCGGACACTGAGCCTCCATCGCAGCCCTCACGAGTACCGGACAACTCCTCAATTCTTGAGCAGTGGTAGGAATGCGTCTCCCCAGGCCTTGAACCTTGAGACTCAAGTTGGTATAGGCCGCATTACTGGGTAGAGGCAGGGGCGCACCTAAGTTTTTAATTCCGCCTCCTCCAACGTTATTCTGCTGTGAATTAAAAACAACCGGATCCACCTGTTGTGGTTGAAGCGGCCCCGCGAACTCACTAAATCCACCGCAGCGAATGCCGGTCAGAGAGTAAAATCCGGTGAGTGGCTGATTGCTCCCATTAAAGAGTGCGAGTGCATTGAGTTGCCCCCCATCTAAATCATCATCCGCACTCGCCCAGAGTGCGTCGAAATTGGGATAAACCGCGTGATTGGGATCCGAGTTATCGATGCAGTCAAACTTAGAATAGGCATCGGCGGATCCGCTTCTCGTGGAGGGATCAAGGAAATAGGAATTAAGGCAGCACGCGAGCTTCTTATTCACTAAGTTATCAAAGCCAGCTGCACTCGGAGAGGGCGATGCATCGATATATGGCGAATTCAAAATCCCTGCCCCACCTGATTTGCAGCCGTGGTGATCACGACTATAAATACACTTGCCGCTAGCAAGCTGAAGTTCATAGGGAGCGGCACAAGTCCAAATTCTTCGACTATATTTTTGAGTTGTTTTTTGATCATCAGAACTCACGGGTAAAAGGATGCTTGAGATATCAGATCCGGGAAGTCCGTCGTTCGCGGTTTTCCAAGAGCTCATTTTCTGATTGCTATAGAAAGTATCTTGATTGCCATTCACTGGAAGCTTATATACCGCAAGTACCCGAGGTAGCGAGCCGCCATTACTGTCTGGAAAACCCGGCCAGGGTTGGTCATCGACCATGGACTTACAAATGCTTCCGCTCAGCTCGTCGCTTGGATCAATTCGCTCCGCTTTTTCGTTGATGTTCGGGCAACTGCAGGCTGATGAAGCAGCGATTCCCCCGCTCGGAAAAAGTAAGGTGTAGGTTCGTGGATCAAGGATCGTATTCGTAGATACGACTACGGGCCCATACGGATTTAAAGCGTTATAGGGCTGACTGATTTCGGCGTAGGTCGAAGGATAAAAACGGGGGGACCCCGATGGTAATTCAGATGGAGTTCGGTCAGGGTTCGAAGTGTAAGGGACGTTCCCGACATTAATGGAATCCGAGAGACACGCGCAACGAGATCCCACAACAAATCCATACTGAGGCGATCCACCTTTACTCCAAACATATTTATATCCACCGGAATCATCTACGGCGTTTGGAAAACTGCTGGAAGAAGCTGTCGTGACTGTAAAATTACCATCTCCCGAAACCGCGATTCGATTCGGTCCACAGACCGGCCATTCCTGATTGGTGTCGCTGGATTCATACCCAAATTCGGAGGCTGATTCACTGAGCGCACCAAACTGTAAAAGA
>CAIOKW010000107.1 GCA_903858975.1 Oligoflexia bacterium
CTTTGGTTTTTCGAAAGCAAGACCCACCATTCTCCCGCAAGATTTCGCAACAAAACCCAACGCTCTTCTTCTACTTTTTTCCAATCCGTTTTTTTCTTCTTCTCTGGATAAAGGTCCGGATTCTTTCGGCCACCACATTCTTGCTTTACCGGACAAATGTCACATGAAGGATTCTTAGGCTTACAAATTAAAGCTCCGAGCTCCATGAGACTTTGATTCAATACCCGGGGTTTGGCGTTTGGAATTTCGACCAAGTCTCGGGCCCGCTTCCAGATTGCAGATTTCTTCGCATCGAGAGTCTTTATTTTATAAATTCGAGAGAGAACACGAACGACATTTCCATCCACGATCGGTTCACGCTGTTGAAGAGCAATGGAACAAATCGCACCCGCCGTGTATTCGCCTACGCCTGGAATCTCGAGCCACTCGTCTCGGTTCCGAGGAAAGCCGCCCCCGTCCTTCATGCGCGCATGAAGCGCTTGCGCACCCCGATGAAGATTCCGCGCTCGCGAATAGTACCCAAGCCCAGCCCAGAGCTTCATGACAGAGTCCTGATCCGCCAAGGCCAAATCGGAAACTTCAGGGAAAGCGTCAATAAATCGTGAAAAATAAGGCAAAACCGTTTTCACTTGAGTTTGCTGCAGCATGATTTCAGAAAGCCAGACCCAGTAGGGCTCGGGATTCTTGCGCCACGGGAGATCTCGTGCTTCTGAACGAAACCAAATGCTTAATTTTTGAACTATTTTGACGCTCACTCTTTCGCCATGATACCCTAAGGCCAGTGGGATTCAGTAAAAAACTTAGAGCAACGCTGATATATGGCCTTTTCATTTTTGCGCTCTTGGGCGCAAGGCCAAGCCTTGCCCACCCTCGGAAGTTTCTCGTGGTCGTCGATCCAGGACATGGCGGAGCAGATACAGGCGCCGTGTTCAAATCTCCTGGCGACTCTGCGCTCACGGAGAAACACTTTACGCTCCTCCTGGCCCGTGACCTGGCTCGTGAGCTCGTGATTCACGGCCACAATGTGGTCCTCACCCGCAATGACGATCGAGATTTACTCCTCAGTGATCGCACGGCACTCGCGAATAAACTGAAGGCCGATGTTTTCATTTCCCTGCACATGAATTCAAGCCAAGAGCAGGTACGATCTGGCGGCGTGGAAACATTTATTCTCAATCATGCCACGGATGAAACATCAAAGCGCTTAGCCGACATGGAGAACGCGGTCTTAAAAGATTCCCAGGCAAATGCCAATGGTGGGTCGACCAATGTGTCTCTGATCATGAAGGATTTAATCTTGGACGGAAACCTAGCGCCTTCCAAGGAACTTGCCTGCTCCGTTCAAGGACGCATCAAAAATGCAGCAACCGACCGAGGCGTAAAGCAGGCTCTGTTTTATGTTTTATTGGGGACAGACATGCCCAGTATCTTGATTGAATCGGGCTTTATGAACTTAAAGTCCGACCGTGATCGCATCCTTTTTACAAAGTCGAGGCTCACCCTTGCGGCTGAAATCGCAGCTGCGGTCGATGATTATCGCCTCAAACGAACACCCAAACGGTGTCAGGTCAAAAGTGAAAAACAATTTCAACGTACGGACGAAGTTCGCCGACCTAAGAATCGAATCTAGGCTTCCATCGAAAGCCACTTCAGAATATTGTCTGGCATTTTAGGAGGATCAATATTGACGTTGATCAGACGAAGCGTTTCCCCTGGACTGATGTTCCGGTGATCCCCACGGAAAAGTGCCTTCACGAGCCCCACCGCAATGGTCCGATTGCCACACTCAAAACGTTGCTCCATATAGAACCATTTTTCATCCCAACCGACTACTTTGGTCCGAAGCCGGTATTTTTTGAAGGGCATGAGCGAAAGCTTGTAGCGGATATTGACCGCACCGACCAAGGGCTGCCAGCGGTGCTTAATGAGTGCGCCCGCAAGGTCAGTTCGAATCAGTAGATCCAAACGTCCGAGATCCATGATCGAAAGGTAGCGTCCATTATTCATATGAAAGTTCAGGTCGAGATCATTCGGAAGAACGCGCATATGCAAGACGGACTCTGAAAGCGGATGTAATTTTTTTCTGAAAAAACTTTCGATGATGATTGTAAAAAGCCGAAACAGAAGATTCATGGGTGAGCCTTTTTCTGCGATTGAATGAGAGCATTGGTCCAAAGCCCTACACCGAGCAATCGGGTATTTTTAAGTGAGAAATCGATATCAAAGAGCTGGTGTTCAAAACTTTGAATACTCTTCAGTGTCCAATATTTGCGCCAGCGATCCAGATTCTTTTGTAGGTAGGGATTTCTTCGCTCAGATGATCGAGCTCGCGTTTCCTGCTCTAAAATAAAGAGTTTTAAATGTCGAAGATTCCAAGACAAAAGCCCCAAAAATGGAAGCTGCACTTCCATATCTGAACAAAAGAGATGAACGAGGGTGAGCGCGCGCTTGAGATCACGTGAGAAGATGGCATCAATGAATTCGTCACGTGCAAAGGAACTAATTCCACTCATCAAGGCTTGCGACCTCAATTCTAAATCCTCACCGACCAGCTCTAATTTGGATATCTCTTGATCCACGATATCTAAAGACCAAGGGTCCAGACCACGAAGCGTGACTCGTTCATTGGCCTGAAGGACCAGGCCACGCCGTTTCGCAAGAAACTCGATCCAAGGCTCACGGTCTTCTTCGGAGACCTCTTCACATTCCACTACTGCTGCAATATCGCTGATCACTTTAGAAGACTTTTTCCGACCATCAAAGGATTTAGAAACGAACACCAGCACGCTTGGGAGTTCGGCAGGATCCACCGGCATCGAGAATGGAAGTGCCTTCAGGTAATCGACCAAAGGATCAAGGACTTTCAGTTCTTCTGCATTGCGGACCAAAACGAGCTTTGTTCCACCCATCATCGAAAAGCTTTGAGCTGAATCGATTACCCGCTCGATATTCACTTCGCTGCCATCGAGCTTCTCGGCATTGAAATCGTTCGGGGCCTCATTTTTGAGAGCTGCTCTCTGGATCCGCTTTACGAGCTCTCTTGACTTCATGCGCTCAGACCCAAAAATGAAATAGACCGGACGTACCTTTCCCATTTCAAGTTCTTTTTGGATCGCTTTTGGTTCTATTTTGGGCATGCTTTCAAAGGTTTATCGAGATTTAGAGCAATTGAAAAGCCTCAATTCATTCTGAAAGTCGTTTTATTGACCACAATCCCTAGTGCCCCCTTGATTGGACCCCCCATCTTGTAGTAGGTTCAGATTCCATGAAGTGCCCTTATTGTTCAATTCCAGAGACTAAAGTCATCGACTCGAGACTCAATCAAACAGCCGATATGACTCGCCGCCGTCGCGAATGCCTGGAGTGCGGAGGTCGATTCACGACCTATGAGCGAATTGAAGAAGTCATGCCGAACGTGATCAAAAAAGATGGCAGACGTGAGGCTTTCTCGCGAGACAAGATTTTCACTGGAATGCAGAAGTCCTGTCAGAAGCGCCCTGTTACCACCGGGCAAATTGAGTCGGCAGTGACTCAAATTGAAAAAACAATTCAAAGCTACGGTTTAAAAGAAATTCCATCCAATAGCATTGGTGAAATGCTCATGAGCGCTCTTCATAAACTCGATAAAGTCGCTTACGTTCGTTTTGCTTCCGTTTACCGTGAATTCCGAGATGTTGAGGAGTTCGTGGCCGACTTGAATCAGCATTTATCTAACCCAGGATCCTTTGAGGCGGAGCGCGCTAATCTCAGCTTCCCGTTTATCAATGAGGGAGAAACATGAATAGCCCACTCACACCCAGACAAAAAGCCCGCGAGATCGCGTTTCAATTTATCTATCGCTTTGACCAAGACAAAGAGCTCGATCATCGCCCCTCTCAAATTGAAGAAGAGTTTAAGAAGCATGCAACGCACTTTGGCGTTCATGAGCTCTCGACTGAGTTTGCACTTCGCCTCATTCAAACCACCATTAAAGAACTGAAGACCGTTGACGCAGTGATCGAAAAATGTGCTGAAAACTGGAAATTCGATCGAATCGCTTCCGTAGATAAAGCCTTCCTTCGTATTGGTGCGGCTGAGTTACTCTTTTTTAAAGATGTACCTGCTTCGGTCACCCTGAACGAAGTCATTGAGCTCAGTAAGCTCTTCGGCGAAAAAGATACTCCATTGTTTTTAAACGGGATTTTGGATCCGATCAGTAAAGATCCCCTTGCGCTTGCTGGCAAAGTACCGTCTGACGCTTGACGCGTTTTAAATTGCCACTATTTCAGTTATTCTAGATACGTGGTGATGGTCGATTCGGCTTTATCTAAAAATGAAATTTCAGGAGTAATGCTCCTCTGTTACGAGAATGAGCGTCCGCTTCAAGGCATGATTGCCTATTTGGATTGGCGCTTGGATGGGCACTTTTCTCATTTGTTAAAAACACAAGTGATGACCGGAGCTGAGGGCGAGTCACTCTATGCGCCCCTACTTTGGAATGATCGCACCCTCCACTTTCTCGTCATCGGTGGCGGATCTCGAGACGAGCGCACTCCTCGCGCCGAAGCTTCAAAAACTCTTTTAAAAAGTGCCCTTCAAAAACTAGATCAATTAAAGCTCGAGAACATGGCCATTTCAAAACAAGACTGGAACGTCGGGGAAGACAGGTCTGAAATTAGAGAACGGAAACTATGCATTCTGAATTAGCACTTTTCTCCATTTCTAAGTTAGAACAAGGTCGAGTCAAAGAGAAGACTCCAGATCCCAGAAACCTTTCTCTTTTCTCGGGACTCGATGAGATCGTGGGCCATTCATTAAAGCCAGCGCAACTGGTTCAAATGCAGACACCATCCGGTAATCCGCTCGTCCAACCAAAACTGGTAAAACGTCCGTTCGAAGACGAAGCCCTTCTAAAACGCCTTCTTCAATTTCGTGATCAGATTCCAACCTCTTCCCGAATCATCAGAGCCGAAGAAACATGATTTGGGGAGAAGTCATCAATTGCGTTAGAACCCTACACTTAGATCTCATGAATGAATTTGCGGTCGACTCAAGGCTTTTTAGCAAAGACCTTGAACTGAAGGCCGCTTCGATTCCTTTTCCGGAGGCAATCGATGATTTTGATGAGTGGCTTGAACCCATTCTTCCAGAATCGCTTCAAGACGTGATCCCCCTGCACCCAGTCGAGCGTGCCTTAATTGAAGGCCCTCTTCTTCCTATACAAAAAGTAAGTTTCAATACTAAATCTGACGTCGACGCTCTCTTCGCAGCCATTATTGCATGCGAAAAAGAATGGTGTGAAAAAAACGGAGTCAGCACTCCCGCAAAAATGCAATTCATTGAGAATTATTTCGTCGTTCAAGCACTAAAGATATCGGTTCGCGCAGGATTTGGGAAAATTACAGCACTCAAAGGAAACTAATATGGATTTGAATGACCTCACAAAAAATGTGAAACAAAACTTTAAGGACAACCTTCAACTCCTCTCCTTTGATGAATACTTAAATCTCTTAGAATCTAAACCCGCCTTCCATCTTCGCGGCACCGCTCAATATGCGGCCGACATGCTTGATCACTACGGGACGAGTGAATCCGGATTTAATGTCTTTAAAAATAAAGTCATTGGTCTTCACGGAGTTCAAAAGCAAATCTATAAAATCCTAAAGGCCTTCGCGAACCAAGGAATTAATAACCGCCTGATTCTGCTTCACGGGCCAAATGGCAGTGCCAAGAGCACGCTGATTTCGGCACTCATGGAGGGAATGAATGAGTATTCTAAAACCCAAGAGGGTGCACTGTATTCCTTCTCTTGGATTTTCCCGATCGACAAAGTTACTCGCGGAAGCCTAGGAATTCGCGGAGATCAAGAAAAAAAATCTACCTCAATTTCGAGCTACGCCTATCTTTCAGACGAGGAAATCGCATGCGTTATACCCAGTGAACTACGTGATCATCCGGTCCTCTTAATTCCGGAAAATGAACGCGCTCTCATGTTCAAAAAACATTCCTTCACCATTCCCAATCGATTGCGTGAAGGTGGACTCTCTCACCGTGACCAATTGATTTTTCAAGCGCTTCTCAATAATTACCAAGGTGACTATGCGCAAGTCATCAAGCATATCCGTGTTGAGCGCTTTTACTTATCCAAAATGTACCGCTCGGGACTCATTACCGTAGAGCCCCAAATGCATGTGGATGCGCATTATCAACAACTCACGATGAACCGTTCGCTTTCCCAGCTTCCTGCGAGCCTTCAAGGAATTAATCTCTTCTCAATCGGTGGGGACCTTGCCGAAGCCAATCGCGGGCTGATTGACTATAATGATCTTTTGAAGCGTCCGATCGATACCTACAAGTACCTACTCACGGCTTGTGAGACTGCTAAAGTGAACGTCGGGCAAAGCATTCTCCACCTGGATACCATTTTTATTGGATCCTCGAATGAGCTTCAGCTCGATGCATTTAAGGAATATCCAGACTTTAGTAGTTTCAAGGGCAGAATTGAGCTGGTGAAAGTGCCTTATCTTTTGAAGCTTTCCCAGGAAGAAAAGGTCTATGAACCGATCTTAAACTCGATTGCCGGTGAAAAGACTGTGACCCCGCATACCGCTTGGACCATTGCACTTTGGTCCGTGCTCACGCGCCTCAAAAAGCCCCATCACGAGCGCTACACGAGTGAACTGTCCTCCGTCATCGAAAAATTAAGCCCGATGGACAAGTTAAAGCTTTATGAGAGTGGTGACATGCCTGAAAAGCTTTCAAATGAAGAACGAAAGCACCTCAAAGCATCCCTTCACAAAATCGAAGAAGAATACACGAATGTTCTCTATTATGAGGGCCGAACCGGTGCCTCTGCACGCGAACTGAAATCCGTTCTCATTGATGCCGCTCAAAGTAATGATTTCAAAACGCTCTCGCCACTTGCAGTAGTGAGTGAACTCAAAAAATTCGTGAAGCGTACCACCGAGTATGAATTCCTCAGGCAGGACCCTGTTGACAGCTATCACGACCATGAAAAATTCATCGATGTAGTCTTAGATGAATACGCAAATATTGTTGATCGTGAGATCCGAGATTGCCTGGGCCTATACGACACTAAACAATGGGGTGATTTTATGAAAAAATACATCACTCATTTATCTTCGATATTAAAGAAAGAGAAAATCAAGAATCCAATCACTGGTGCCTATGAGGAACCTGACCAAACGCTCCTCAATGAATTTGAAACCATTGTGGGTGCGCCCAGCGAATCAGATCAGAAAAATCAATTTCGTCAAAACCTTATTTCCCAAATTGGTGCATGGGCCTTAGACCATCCCAAAGAGCCGATGGAGTACTTCAAAGTGTTTCCAGAGTTAAAAACAAAAATGGAAAAACACTTCTATGAGAGCCAAAAATCGCTTCTCCAAAAAATGAATATTGCATTAAAGCAGTTCGGCACTGATTACGCTGACCCCACTGCTGAAGGATCTAAGCTTGCGACTCAAACTCTTCAAAACATGCAACTCAAGTTCGGATACAGCATGGATGGGGCCAAAGAAGTCATCGGTTTCCTCATGTCGAAGAAATACTAGTTCTCGCATTTCCAAAAATGTGATGGCAAAAATTTTCCCGCCATTGGGGGCTATTGTTTCCTATACTCACAACATAGCAAGTAACAACAGTGTATTAACATCAAATGCGACCGGGGTAATTAAAGGAGAGATGGTTTTCATCTTCCATCTCTCCTTTAAATAGGGTTGAATCGAGCACGCTCACTTTAATTTCAATGTTTTTCGTTGATCAGCCATCTTCAATGACACAGTTGAGATTATATAGTTTCAGTTTAAAATATTTAAATGGTCTGCCACTCCCTTAAAATTTATACTCTTTTCATCAGCGGGGTGATTGCAGGAATTCTTCTTTTCGTACCCCCATCTTTTGCCGAGAACTGCCTCCAGGACACTCTTAAATTCATCGAAAATTCGACTCACACCAACAAAGAGGCCCTCGTGCGATCGGCCTACTATAACGATCGAATCCTAAAGGAATTTTCTGCGTTTCCGAATTCCGTCTGGAACCAGGAAATCGAAAAAACAATCGATGACTTCGCAGCTTATGATCAGGCCTTTCAGGCTAAAGAATTTAAGAAATGGCTTAGGGATCACCCGAGCGAAATGAAACCCACTACCACGCTTGGCGATTACCTCTCGGAGCGACAAAAACAGTTCGCGAAGCTTCGCCCGAGCAATCCCTCCCGGCAGTTAAGCCAAGTGGCTCAGGACCTTCCTGAGACCCTCTCTGATGTTTCCAAAGCCTGCGGAAGCAATGTTCCCTGCCAAGAATCAAGAATCAGTGGGTGGCTCACGCGAAAGCTCAAGAACTCTTGCATTAGCGGCAATCGCGCCTCAGCCATGAGAAACATGGTCACGAGCCTCGCGCTCACCAACGCGAGCTATGCAATGACTTATGCACATCGCCCAGAAGATGGGTTTCCTTGGACTCTGATGGCCACAAACCTCTTTTGGACTCCGATTATGGCAGAGATGGGCTGCAGGAATACTTTAAGTGAAGGCAAAAGCTCCCTCGGTAAGAAAATCGATCTGGGCCAACCCCTTGAGCGGCGCGAGAAACTCATTCACATGGGTAAAAGCTATGTGAACTACATGAAGATCTCGCCACTTTATAGTGCTTCGTACCTTGCAATCAATGTCAGCGGGCAACTGATCTCTGGTAAAAAGAACCTCTCTGACATTGATCTACGAGACCTCTCACAGCAGTTTGTGAGCATGACACTGTACGATGCTGTCTATGCCGTCCCCCGAATTATCCTGGTCACAGATCCACTCTACATGAAGGGTTTTCCAAAGCTACGCCAAGGCATTTCAAACCGTACAGGTCGCGCTGTATTTACAGAAGCCATCTACACGCCCATTGATTGGGGAACTCGTATTGCGATTGGATCAGTCAATACGGAGATCTTTATGTGGTGGCAGAAACAACAAGATAAAATATTTGGCCCAAAGAAACAGATCTCAAAATAAAAAGGGGCTGACAGAATCTGCCAACCCCTTTAAAAATTTATTAGAGCTTAAGATTAATGAACTGGATATCCGCGAGCTTTAAACTTGCTGATCACCGTTTGAAGATCACTCGGGTAAAGCTGTTGAGCTGCAACGATATAAGCTTTCGCTGCATCTGCTTGGCTTGAGCTCTCGTTCAAGCTTGAAAGCGCTGTCCAGAAAAGCTTGTCTGCTTTTTCTTTACCAATTGCATCGTAAACTTCGATACAAGTTGTCGCCCACAATTGCCCTGCATCGTGAATCTCACCCTGAGCACCCGCTGGGTACTTCTTGGTGACATTGACTACACGGCCTGGCCAGAACTCATTGTGACCGTCAAATGAGAAAGTCCAATTGTACGCAATGTGGTCTGGTTTCATGAATTGGCGGTCATAAGAAGCCGCCCAGTAATCGCCAGAACCTTCACTTAAGCCTTCTACTTGAGAAAGATGGCCTTTAGTCACCCAGTTATGAATCGCATGTCCAAGCTCATGAATAATCACGTCATGATCTTGAGCGTCATCAATTCCACCTTCACCAAACGCAAGCTCATCTGACATTGGATTATAGTGCGAGTTATCTTCGCCATTTAATCCATGAGGATCCGCTTTGATTCCACCTTGATACTTCAGTGGATGAACATTGAATCCAAGTGTTCCGTTCATGTACTTTAAAGTCTTATCAATGAAGTAATAAACGTTTACCGCATCAAAACAAGCATCACTTCTCTTCAACTTTAAAGAATCTGAACTGAATGAACAGTCTGGATTTTTAGGAGCTTCAGAGTCAGAAATCACTACATTTGGCCCAGCAAGCTGATACTTGCCATTCTTCTGAGTCAGATTATCAAGAGACACTTGAGTCATCATGCTGCTGTAGAAAGCACTATCTGCATTATTTGCATCAAGCCCTTGTGATACTTTTCCAGAGCGAATGGTTGGATTTGGATCAAACACGCCGGTCGTCACCACTCCACGAGATGCGGGTCTGCTATGAACCGCAAGATCACGTGACTTGTAGATGCGACCATCGACCGCATCCATGATGATTTCCCATGCATAGAAACCGTCGGCTGGAGCCGCCAATTGAATTTGATAAACAGAACGCAAAGAACCTGCTTCTACGAGCATTTTCTTTTGTACTGTTTGCGCACTTGGAGAAGAGCGAAGTTTAAGCTCTTGATAAGCACGCTCCAATGCGTTGTCTTCTGAAAGTTGAAAGTTTTGAGCTGAGAATTTCTCAAGTCCAAATCCATTTGCAGAACGAGCATAGTCGTTCACATAGGTTAGTACTTGAAAACTTTTGCTCAAAGTAACCACAACGTTAGCATTCTCAACTGGAAGCCCATTGGACATCTGTTGAAAGCGAACGCTAAAGCCCGCCGGAGTTTCCGTAACGGACTCCGTAATCAAATCAGAAAGATCGGAACGCAAACCGAGCGCACTGGACGAAGACATTAAATAATGTCGTGCAGCACTCTCTGGTGATCCCGCTTTTTCTAATTGAATGTTGGTTTGGTTTGCAGGCACAACCATCAATGGTGATGCAACTGCAGACTGTGACAATACCGCTGATAAAGCAAATACCGCTGTCAATAATGGATGATTCATATTCTCCCCCTCTCATCCTGTTCAAAAATCGTAAGTAACAAAGATAGAATAAGCAAATCTTTTTATGTTATATGAAGTTTACTAATGAGTGACACCACCAAACACATTTCCGGTGAACAGTATAAAGTGACCCATTCAGTGGGACCGAATCAGGCCGGAATTCGTCTCGATCGTTTTTTAATGGATCGCTACCCGAGACGTTCGCGCGAGAAACTAAAGAAGATCATCGACTCGGGTTCGGTAAGCATTTTGAGGCAAGGTGGAAAGCACTTACACTTAGGGAGAATCAAGGCGAGCTTTGCGCTTCAACCGGGCGACATCGTTCAGGTTCTCTCGACACGCAAACCAGAGCCTCCAGTGAACTTCAATTATAAAACCATCTTTGAAGATGAAGAGATTCTAGTCATCGAAAAACCTCCGAATCTCCCGGTGCATCCTGCAGGAAGATTCTTCTTTCATACTCTCCTCATTCACTTAAAGACGCAGGGCTTTAGAACTGACCTTGAAAGCGAACGTAAATTCTTTCTGGTACACCGGATTGATAAAGAGACGAGCGGCATCCTACTCCTTGCGAAAACCAAGGAAGCATGCAATGCGTTAACCTTGCAATTCCGAAATCGCGAAACCGAAAAGTACTACTTGGCTATTGTGAGGGGCACACCCAGCAATACCGCCTTTGATGTCGAAGCCCCGATTGGAAAGATTCCGAAGAGTAAAATCGGACTGAAAATGTATCCCCTCGCACTTGAGCACGGTGGACTCGAGTCCCAAACCCACTTTGAAAAGATTGAAACCCGAAGCAACAAACTCGGAGAGTTCACTCTACTTGCCTGCTTTCCACGAACCGGACGCCAACATCAGATTCGAGTACATGCTGATATTGCTGGCTACCCGCTGGTGGGCGATAAAATCTACGGAATGCCGGACGAGGAAGCCCTTACGCTTTTAGGAGGACATCGCGAAGACTTGAAATCGGAAGCCTCTCCAGAACCCGTCGAAGAAACCCTCCCCGAAGCACTTGAGGATGAAGAGTTAATGGCGGGCCCTTTCGATCGTGAAGACGATGGGGATGCGGACAGTGAGGCGTTTGAGATTCCTGGCCCCACCTCGAGCATCTATGCCGAAGTGGAAGCTCGGCTCTTGATCCCGCGCCACGCACTGCATGCCGCTGGGTTGCGTTTTAAACACCCCAGAACAGGTGAAGAAATGGCCTTTGAATCCAATCTTCCGGATGATCTTCGATCATTTTTTGAAGGCCTAGACGGGAATCCACTCAAGCCCTTTCGAACGAAGCACTGGTGATTATTTCCCTATTTTCTCGACCACACTCTTCAACTTCTCAGCCGATTCGGCTTCAACCACTTTATGAAGAGAATTTCCATGAGCATCGATGGTGACCACAACCGGAAAGCGTTCAACCTTTAATTTCCAAATCGCCTCAGGACTGCCAAAGGTATCAAGCCCATAGACTCCTTCAACCGACTTGATTCGCTCAGCAAGGACCTGTGCCGCACCACCCACCGCGTGAAGGTAAACGCACCCAAACTTTTGGCACGCTTCACGAGTCTTCTCACCCATTCCACCTTTACCAATCACCGCCTTTAATCCAAAGCGTTCAATGATCTTTGCCTGATAGGGTTCTTCGCGAATCGAAGTCGTGGGGCCCGCAGCAGTAGCGATCCAGTTTTTGCCTTTTTTCATCATCACTGGGCCACAGTGATAGATGATCGAATTTTGAAGATTCACTTCAGCCTTGGGCGGCTCGTTTCCGTCACTGAGCCACTTATGAACCGCATCCCGCCCCGTCAGAAGCATTCCGCTAATTTCAACCATGTCTCCCACTTTAAGCGATCTTACTTTTTCTTCGGTAAACGGTTCGGTGAGCTGAAATGCTCCCCCTACATTTTCTAATACAGCCATTTTTTAATCTCCCCTTTAGGGCTCATCACTGCACCCTGGCGACGAAACGCCCAACACATATAAGATACGCTCACAAAAAATGAAGCAGGCACTCGATTGAGTGCCGTAATTTTGGTTGCGAGCAAAGTCGTCTTTCCGCCAAACCCCATCGGTCCAATTCCAAGGGTATTCGCTTCACGCGTAACCGACTCTTCCATTTTGGCAAGTTCTGGATTCTTATTTTTATCGGTGATCTTTCTTAGAAACTGCTCCTTTGAAGCGGCATATCCCGTCCCTCGGTCGCCGCCAATGCAGACTCCTAGAATCCCGGGCCCGCAACCTTTCCCTTGAGCATTTTGAACAGCATCCAAAATACACTTTTCTACACCCTTCAAATCACGCCCAGCGCCAACGCGCGAATCTGGGAGACTGTATTGTGCCCCTACGTTTTCGCAGCCTCCGCCCTTCAGCATGAGCTTGATTTCGAAGGTGTCTTTTTTCCAAGGCTCAGCATGAATCACAGGTGCACCGGGACCAATATTGTTCCCGCTATTTTTGCCGGTAATGGAGTCCACACTGTTTTGTCTGAGGTAGCCCTTTTTGGTCGCACTTACGATTGCTTTTTTAATCAGTTTTTGAAGGAGCTCATAATCTGTTTTCATCGGGAAATGAATGTAAAACAGTACGGTCCCAGTATCTTGGCACAAAGGCTGAGATTTCCGTTTAGCGATCTCAACGTTGTCACAGATGATGTTCATCGCATATTTTGCGGATGAGCCTTCTTGCTCCTGTTTCCGGCCGGATTCGATCGATTCGAAAACATCATTGGGTAATTCAGCAGAGGTCTTTCGAATGACCTCTACCAGGGAATCATGGAGATTTTTTTGAAGCGTTTTGTTCATGGAGAAAACTCTACCTTGATGCGGCCCGTTAATGCTAGAGTGATTTTATGCTCCTCAGCCTGTTTGCATCTTTCATTTTAAGTGCTTCTGCACGGACGCTCAGCTATAGCGATTGCATCGACTTGGTCTCGAAGAATAATCCTGAACTTCTTGCGGCGCGCAGTAATTATGAATCGAGTGATCAACTTGTCAAAAGCGCCTATAGCACCTTCCTCCCTACTCTGAGCGCAAGCCTGGGGGCGAGCAACAATACCCCCGCCACTTATGGAAGCAATCCACTTTACTCATCCGCACTGACGGCCTCTTACAATTTGTTTTCGGGACTCAAAGATCAAGCGCGGATTAAACAGGCTGAATCAAACCGAAAAATTGCGAAAGCCAATCTTGACTCCATCCGAGCGAAAGTAGGATTTTCTTTACGAAAAGCTTTCGCCCAATTCCAATATGCTCGTGAGAATATCAACCTTACTGAAAACATCCGTGATCGCCGCTTTCAAAATGATCGCTTAGTTCGAGCCCAGTATGAAAGCGGACGTGAAAATCAAGGTTCTTACTTGGTATCAAAAAGCCTCTATGAGCAGTCCCTTTTTGATCAAAGAGTCGCCAAAGATCAATCCGTGCTTGCCATTCAGCAGTTAGCGCATGTTCTCGGAGAAGACGAACAAGATTTAGAAATTAAAGGGGAGATTCCTCAAACCACCCCACCCGAAAACGTAAGAGCAGAAACACTCTTTCTCACCACTCCAGCCCATCGCCTACAAGAGGCAGAAGTGGAGCTCAGTGAAAGTAATTCAAAAGTGGCCTTGGGCGCTTACTTTCCCTCACTTGACTTAGCGGGATCTGTTTCACAAAAAGATAATCACTTCTTTCCAGAAGCTAACCAACAATGGAGCCTGGGCCTGACGCTCACCATCCCCCTCTTTAGTGGATTTAAAAGCTATCGGGATTATCAAAGTACACGCTCTTTGGAATCGGCAGCACGATCAAATCTGATTACGGCTGATTTTGATTTGCTATCGGAATTGCGACAAAATCTTTTTAACTACCAAGAATCCATAGAAAAATTGAAGGTGGACCTAAACTCGCTCAATGCAGCCACCATTCGGGCGAAAATCGCACGCATGCGGTATAACAGCGGGCTCCTTGAGTTTGAGCAATGGGACATTATTGAAACCGACTTGATTAGTCGACAAAAAGCAGCCCTCGCAAGTAAGCTAGATCGAATCATCGCTGAGAGCGCCTATCTACAATCCCAAGGCCTAGGAGACATTCCATGAGTATCGCAAAGAACAAAAAGTGGATTTTGATCATTGGAGCTTTCTTACTTTTGGGTGCTGCCATTTTCTTCCTCACTAAAAAAGAAGACTCATCGAAAACCACCTATCGAGAAGTGAAGGTTGAAAAAAATCTTTTCACTGAAACGATTATTTCCACCGGAACAGTCGCTCCTGAGAATCGCCTAGCCATTAAACCTCCGATTGGAGGTCGAGTAGAAAAGATTTTGGTAGAAGAGGGCCAGAAAGTTAAAGCCGGACAAATTCTTGCTTGGGTGAGCACCACCGAACGAGCGGCCCTCATCGACTCCGCTCGTGCAGAGGGAGCAACCGAGCTCGCACAGTGGGAGCAGTTCTATAAACCCACTCCGGTCTATGCCCCCATTAATGGCATGATCATTTTGAAAAGTCTCGAACCAGGACAATCCTTCAATGCGGGAGATTCCATCCTCGTCATGTCGGATCGATTGACCATCAAAGCACAAGTCGATGAGACGAGCATTTCAAAGGTATCCCTCGGTCAAAAAGCAGTCGTCGTTCTTGATGCTTATCCGAACGAAAGACTCGATGCCACCGTTGTTCACTTAGGTTTTGACTCAAGAACGATCAACAGTGTTACGAG
Source organism: Oligoflexia bacterium (assembly GCA_903858975.1). GTDB lineage: Bacteria > Bdellovibrionota > UBA1018 > UBA1018 > CAIMNF01 > CAIMNF01. The sequence goes on from CAIOKW010000107.1 coordinate 15,328, forward strand.
CTATATTGTGGATGTGCTCCCGAGCAAAATTCCTGGTCACATGCTTTCTGGAATGACCGCAAATGTGGAATTTATTCTGAATGAAATACCCAATGCGCTGATCGTTCCAAATGAAGCCATTCAAACAAAAGACGGAAACGCCTGCATCCGGCAAAAGAAAACAGAAAGCAGCGATTTGCCTGAATGCAACCCCGTGAAGCTTGGGGCCAATAATGACCAGAAAACCGTAGTTTTAAGCGGCCTTCAAGAGGGCGACACCATTTTGGTGGCAGAGCTAAAACCCATTGATGCTAAACGAAAGGCAAACCAAGCCAATCCATTTAGCCCCATGGGTTCTGGGCGTCCTAGTGGTGGCGGCGGCGGCCGTCACTAGGCAGGGGAACCCTTCATGCGTCCTATCATTGAAATTAAAAACATCAGGAAAAGCTTTCCTCTCAACGAAGAGCGGGTAGAAATTCTAAAAGGGATTAGCCTCTCCATTGAGCCCGGAGAATTCGTGGCCATCGTCGGTCCCTCTGGTTCTGGTAAGTCAACCTTGATGAACGTCATCGGACTCCTGGACAAACCCGACTCAGGATCCTTTATTCTAAACGGTAAAGAAACCTTGAGTCTCAATGATGCAGAACTCGCAGAAGAGCGAAGACGTACGCTTGGTTTTGTGTTTCAACAATTTCAACTGCTGACTCGCATGTCGGCGCGAGAAAACGTTGCCCTTCCCCTTTTGTATTCGCTCCGTGCGATGCCGCACGCTCCAGCTGAAGCACTTTTAAAGAAAGTCGGACTCGAACATCGAATGGGACACCGACCCACTCAACTATCCGGCGGACAACAGCAACGAGTGGCGATTGCTCGCGCCTTGGTCAATCACCCTAAAATCATTCTTGCGGATGAGCCTACTGGAAATTTGGATTCTAAAAGCTCAGAAGAAATCCTGAAGCTTTTACAGGAACTGAATCAAGAAGGGATTACCGTCATTCTCGTCACTCATGAAACTTACGTTGCGGATGCGGCACGAAGGGTCATCTCCATTCGGGATGGAAACATTGAATCGGACACTCGAAAAATGAAGGAGTCGCCCCTAGCTCAAAGCGGGTTTCCCGATCGAGCCAACGATCTTCTGTCTTTAAAAGGAAACCGCTACCTAGAACTTTTTCGACAGGCCTTTCGCACTCTCTTTGCAAACCCCCTTCGAACGACACTGTCCACCCTGGGAGTGCTGATTGGAGTTGCGGCCGTGATTGCAATGCTTGCAATTGGAAAAGGTGCGCGGGAATCCATTGAAACCCAACTCTCCTCACTCGGCTCCAATCTTTTAAGCGTGAGAACCGCACCGATTCGAGTAGGCGGTGTATCCACAGAGAGCGATTGGCTTAAACTCACCAAAGCGGACACTGAAGCGATCGCGAAAAAACTCGATAGCGTGAACAGCGCATCCTCTGTGGTGTCGAGCGGCAATCAATGGGTTACTTACCTTGATAAAAATGGTGCGACCCAAGTTTTTGGCGTCATGCCGAATTATGCCAAAATGCATGCTTTGGAACCCGAGATCGGACGCTATTTTACCAACGAAGAAAATCAAGAGCGCGCTCTGGTTGCAGTGATTGGGCTTACCGTTTCTCGCGAACTTTTTGGAACTGAAAATCCAATAGGTAAAATGATTAAAGCTAACAAAATCCCACTCAGGGTCATTGGGATCCTCCCTGAAAAAGGGGCGAGTAGCTTTGGAGACCGCGATGATCAGATCCACGTACCCCTCAATACAGGGATGTATCGATTATTGGGAAAGCAATCGGTCGACTACGTAGAAGTGGAAATTAAAAAGGGCGCTGACATGGAGCAGGCCCAAGCAGATATTCAGGCGCTTCTTAAAAGTCGGCATGAGATTCCACCCTCCCAAACCGAGGATGCATTTCGAATCTTTAACATGGCCGATATTCAAGCGGCACTTTCTGAAACCAGTAAAACCCTTTCCGCACTCTTGCTTGCCATTGCAGGGATCGCGCTCATTGTGGGTGGAATCGGAATTATGAACATCATGCTTGTTTCAGTGACGGAACGTACCCGTGAAATTGGACTCAGAAAAGCAATTGGTGGAACGGCGTCTGATATCCTTCTTCAATTCCTCGTGGAGGCGGCCGCGATCGGTATTTTTGGCGGAGCCCTCGGAATCACCATCGGGGTGCTGATCTCAGTTCTGGTCTCTCAGTTGGCTGGATGGAAAACCTCAATCTCAATTCCCGCAGTTCTTGGTTCTTTTATCTTTTCGAGTCTAGTTGGAATGATTTTTGGGCTTTGGCCCGCCAGACGAGCTGCAGGCTTAAATCCCATCGATGCACTCCGTGGAGAATAAGTTAATCCTCTAAACAGCTTCGAAGCATCCATGCTGATTTCTCATGGACACTGACCCGACGAGTAAGTAGATCAGCCGTAGCTTGATCTTGTGTCGCGTCCGCAAGAGCACAGGTGCTTCGTGCGTTCTTAATGATCGATTCATGACCCAAGAGCAACTGACGAACCATCTCTCTTGAGTTCAGAACGCCCACTGACTCTCGAACCGAGGTAATCTTGGTATAATCATGAAAACTTGCAGGGGCTGGAAACCCCAAATAGCGGATGTGCTCAGCCAAAGAATCAATGGCAAGGGCCATCTCCGTATACTGCGCTTCAAACAATTGGTGATAACTATGGAACATCGGCCCCGTCACGTTCCAATGAAAATTCTGTGTTTTAAGATAGACCACATAAGTATCTGCCAAAACACGAGAGAGCCCTTCTGAGATTTTTTTACGATCATATTCAGCTAAACCTATATCTAGAACTTCGTTTTTCATCATTCCCCCACGATTAATCTAAAAGAGAGCCACTCCATTACAGGAATGGCTCTCGGCTGTGTTTCCACAACTTTTTGGATAATCCGCAATGCAGATGATCCAAAACCGGACAGGACATCACTGCCCTACACTGTCCGTTCAGCTATGATTGAAGCTGCAAACTGAGTGCCAGAAAAACATCAATAGTTCTGTTGAATGCGAAACTGCTAACGGGCCAATGACGCCATAGCCTCTCCATTTAAAGCTCAATTGGTGACCATCGGGAGATTCTCTAGAACTCCATTCTCTTTCAGATGCTTTTCCCAAAGGTTTTTGATTTCTGCTTCATCTAGGGTTTCGCGCTCCAAAAGTATCGACACGCAAGACCGAACAAACATCTCATGGTGTTTCAATGTTTTAATCGCGAGCGCAAAGGCGTGCTCATTTAAACGCATCGTCTCATGATCAATGAGCTGCGCTGTCTCTTCACTATAATCATGATTTTTCATGATCAATTGAGGATTTAGAAACGGAGCGGCCTCTCTACCATAAGTCAGTAAGCCTAACTCGTGACTCATTCCATATCGAGTCACCATGGCACGCGCGATATCCGTAGCCTTATCGAGGTCATCTGCAGCACCGGTAGAAACATCCTTAAAGAATAGAGTCTCCGAAGCCCGCCCTGCTAATAAAATAGATAATTTGTGTTCCAGCTCAGATTGATCAATCAAATATCGATCCTCGGTTGGGCGCCTCATCGTGTATCCCAAGGCACCAATCCCTCGAGGGATAATACTCACCTTATGAATGGTTTCGCCTTTTTCTAGGGCTAAAGAAACAGTTGCATGACCCATTTCATGAAAGGCTACTCGCCGCTTTTCTTCAGGACTCAAGACTCGACTCTTCCGTTCGAGTCCCCCAACAATTCTTTCGATTCCTGAAGTAAAGTCCCTGGGCTCGACCTTACTTGCACCCCGTCGGGTGGCAATGAGGGCTGCCTCATTGACCATGTTTTCGATATCTGCCCCCGAGAATCCTGCTGTCAATCCCGCAAGAACTTCTGGACTTACCGAATCGGAGATACTCACACGCTGTAAATGGATTTTGAGAATAGCGGCCCGCCCGAGACGATCTGGCATATCAATCACCACTTGTCGGTCAAATCGCCCTGAACGAAGGAGTGCTGGATCCAGAATCTCGGGGCGGTTCGTTGCTGCAAGAAGAACTACTCCCATGGATGGATCAAAGCCATCCAATTCAGCCAAGAGCTGATTTAAAGTTTGCTCCTTTTCATCATTTGCCCCTCCTGAAATAATACTCACGCCTCGCGCTTTTCCAAGAGCATCCATTTCATCAATAAAGATAATACAGGGGGCCTGCTTTCGGGCTTGATCAAAGAGATCACGGACGCGCGCAGCTCCAAGGCCCACAAACATTTCTACAAATTCA
>CAIOKW010000108.1 GCA_903858975.1 Oligoflexia bacterium
ATCGCGCTCTCTCAGTTCCTTCCGATCGGGGATTCCACTCCCTTACTTGAAGGAATGGCGAATTATTTTGCGATTCAGATTTTGGGGTCTCCTGAAATCCTAAATAAATTGGGCAATCATGGTAAAACAGATCACACGATGAGTGGACTTGGGTGGACACGTTATTCAGAGGCCTACGAAACTCATGCTTATTCATGGGAAAATTTCACTATTCAGGTTCTCTATCACCTAGGTGAAGAGTTCGGTCAGGACAAGATTCAAGAGGCGCTCTTGATTGCGCTTGAGCGTCTTGCAACGGTTAAGTCAGGGGATTTCAGTAAAGCGAATATCCGTAATGACTTGATTGATTCTCTCTACGGCGCCCTTTTGGTTCTTTATCCACCGACGGAAAAGTACAACATTGCGTTTAAGATGAACCACGTTCTGGATCGTTTGGGGCTATAGGCCTAAAAGAAACTGCGTGAGTACCTTAGCGCGGCTCGAGAGGGAGAGCAGGTCGATGTATTCCTCAGGCGTATGCATGGATTCCCCGGTCGGTCCGAGGCCATCAATGATGACGAGTCCATCGCGTGCAAAGTGATTTGCGTCCCCGACGCCACCCGAAAAATGAGCTGTGGGTCTTTTTCCTTCAGTCTTTTCAATCAGGTCGAGGACTTTTTTAATGTACGGCTGAGAGATGGGGCTTGTGCTCATCGGGACAGTCTCATCGACAATTTTATAGGTGATGGCGGAGTCCTTCAAGATCGCCTCGAGTTGTTGATTGAGTTGATCCCTGATCGCTTTACTCGGCACTCGGGTATCGAGCTTGGCTTTAGCCCATCCACAGACAATATTATATTTATCTTGGCCCCCTTCGATATGCCCAATGGATACGGTGAGATTCTTCTTATAGTCGGTGAGCTTTTGAATCTTTTGAATTTTCTCCGCAAGGATATTGCAGGCGTTTATGCCTTTCGCATGATTCACCCCTGCATGGGCTTCTTTTCCGGTGGCCGTAATCTCATACCAAACATTCCCTTTACGACCCTCGACGATGCCCTCCTCAAATGAAGGCTCGAGTCCTAGGGCAATCCATGATTTTTGACTAAGCTCCTCAAAGGTTTTCCACCATCCGATGGCACCGACCTCTTCGTTAGGAGTAATCTCAACCTGGATCGTGTATTTCGGTGTCTCGTGTTTGACCTTTAGTTCTGAGAGGTAATCTTTTAAAGCTTGAAGCGCGACAATGATACCACCCTTATCGTCAATGACACCGGGTCCGGTCATGATTTGGTCATTTTTCATCGACCATTTTTGGAAGGGGGAGCTTGGTTCAAACACGGTGTCCGCGTGCATAATGAGAGTAATCGCCTTTGGGCTTTGACCAGCGAGCGTTGCAAGGAGGAGAGGAGCGGATACTTTCTCACCTTGAGGATTTTCTTTAAAGCTCACTTCAAAACCTAACTCCTCGAGCCAGGGTTTGATTTTATCCTGAACAGCTTTTACACCTTTTAGATTCGCAGATCCTGAGTTGATCGAAACGAGCTCCTTAAGTCGATCTGAGTTCAGGTCAGCGTGAGCAGCGTTCAGTGTAAATGCAACCAAAATGAGTGTTGAAATCATAAATTCCCCTTAGGAAAACGCTAACATACCTGATTTGATCCGGCTAAATGAATAGACAATTTAGACGATTTTCTCTATAATCCTGCCATGCTATCAGTTTATGATTTTTCAACAGGCGATCATGCGGTCATGCTCGGTGATCAAGTCCGATTAGATGCCTTTTATAAGGCAATCTCAAATCAAGTGAAGGAAGGGATGACGGTAGCGGAGATTGGCACCGGAACGGGAATCCTTTCGGCTTTTGCTGCTTCTAAAACTTCAGCTCCCATTTATGCGATCGAATTCTATGAGCAAAGTGCGATGCTCGCGGAAAGCATGATGAAGGCTGCAAAATTCAATCAAGTTAAAGTGATCCGCGGGAAGTCATTTGATGTAACGCTTCCGACCCAACCTGAAATCATTATTACTGAGACGATCGGGGCGCTCGGGCCCGAAGAAAATATCGTCGAGATTTGCCATGATTTCAAAAAACGACACCCTTTTATTCAGACGTTTATCCCGGCTCGACTTCGTGTCTATGCAGAACCGATTTCATCAAAATATTTAAAAAGTTCTGAGATCGGTTTTTATAATTACTTTGATTGCGCATCTTTCGGGAGTTTTGATTATAAAGCGATCCGCCCAGAACTAGAGAAGAGTCGATGCTCGACCATTCTGTATGATTCGATTGCCGATTCAAAGTCCGAAGGAGCCCCGATTCTACTTACTGAATATGTGATGGGAGTCTCGGAGCTTTCTACATTTTCAGCCGTGGTTGATCTTTCGTCACTTCCAGAAGCAGAAGCGGTGCACCTTTATTTCGAGGCAGACCTTGATCATGACGTCATCATTTCAACGCACTATTCAAAGCCCGAAACGCACTGGCGGCATGCTTATGTGAGTAGGCCCGTGAAAGGTAAACAATTAACAGTTTCATATGGATCAAGCGATATGATGTTTAAGGCTGCTTGGGATATTTAAGGATAAGTTTATGATTAGTACAGATAATCTCGGATTAAATTTTGGAAGTAATAAGCTTTTTGAGGAAGTAAACATTAAGTTTATTCCTGGGAATTGCTACGGATTAATCGGCGCTAATGGTGCAGGGAAATCAACCTTTTTAAAAATCCTATCCGGTGAGGTTTCCCCTACCGCAGGGAGTGTTTCGATTACTCCAGGTGAACGAATTGCAATTTTGAAGCAGAATCATTTTGCTTACGATGACGTACCAGTTCTTCAGACTGTATTACTGGGGCATCCTGAATTAAGTTCAGTGATTGAGGAAAAAGCCAAGCTCTATGCAAAGGCGGAATTTACCGAAGCAGATGGTGAAAAAGCAGGGGAGCTCGAAGGTCGGTTTGCAGAGCTGAACGGTTGGGAAGCAGAATCCAATGCCGCGGTTCTTCTCGCTGGTCTTGGTATCAAAACGGACCAACATGAACGTCTCATGCGGGAGTTGAAGGACTCACAGAAGGTGAAAGTTCTATTGGCCCAAGCCTTGTTCGGGGATCCCGACATTTTACTTCTCGATGAGCCGACCAACCATTTGGATATCGCAGCTATTCGTTGGTTAGAGAATTTTCTCCTCAATTACGATAAAACCGTGATCGTGGTTTCCCATGATCGCCACTTTCTAAATCAAGTGTGTACCCACATGGCCGACATTGATTTTGGTAATATTACTCTTTATACCGGGAACTATGATTTCTGGTATGAGTCGAGTCAGCTTGCGCTCAAGCTACAGCAAGATCAAAGTAAGAAATTAGCTGAAAAAGCAGAAGAGCTGAAGACCTTCATTGCACGGTTCAGTGCGAATGCATCGAAGTCGTCTCAAGCGACCTCTCGTCGAAAGCAGTTGGAAAAGCTGAAGCTTGAAGATATCAAGCCCTCTACTCGTCGTTATCCCTTCGTTGGATTTCGTCCAGAGCGTGAGGCAGGGGATCAGTTGCTTCGCGTGGAAGGCCTCACTAAGGCCATTGATGGGGTGAAGGTTTTGAACAATGTCAGCTTCACCATTCAAAAGGGGGATAAAGTGGTTTTTGTCGGTGAAAATGAAACCGCGAATACCACCTTGTTTCGAATCTTGATGGGAGAGTTGAGTCCAGATTCAGGGAAGTTTGCTTGGGGGGTTACGACCTCTCACACCTATTTTCCAAAGGATAACGGCGATTATTTTAAAGACGGAAGTCTCAGTCTTGTAGATTGGCTTCGCCAGTATTCGACAGAAAAGTCCGAGAGTTTTATTCGCGGATTTTTAGGGCGAATGCTCTTTTCAGGCGATGAGGCCTTAAAGAAAGTAAATGTCCTCTCGGGAGGCGAGCGCGTGCGCTGCATGTTATCAAAGATGATGCTCAGTAGCGCAAATGTTCTTTTGCTTGATGGACCTACCAATCATTTGGATCTTGAGTCGATTACGGCTGTCAATAATGGACTTATGAAGTTTCCGGGAACGATTCTCTTCACTTCGCATGACTTGCAATTCATTGAGACCATTGCGACACGTGTAATTGAATTATTGCCCGTGGGTCAAAAGGACGATGAGCTCACTTTTCCTGAATACCTTGCATCGATTGCTAAATAGATTTTGATTTTTGTGTTATGAAAATGAGTATGAATTCTAAACTCTTCTCTCCATTTAAGTTAGGTCGTAATGAACTTCAAAATAGTGTGGTCATGGCTCCCATGACACGGAGTCGAGCGATCGGCAATGTTCCGAATGATCTGATGGCCAAATACTATGGTCAGCGCTCCACTGCTGGATTGATCATTACTGAAGGCACTTCTCCGTCTGCGAACGGGCTTGGTTATGCTCGAATCCCTGGACTCTTTAATTCTGAACACGTTCAAGGTTGGAAGAAGTCAACGATCGCTGCTCACGCGGGCGGAGCGAAGATTTTTATTCAACTAATGCACGCGGGAAGAGTGGGGCATCCGCTTAATCTTCCGGCTGGAGCTCAATTACTTGCTCCCTCTGCTAATGCGAATCCAGGCCAAGTTTGGACGGATCAAGAAGGAATGAAGGATCATCCGGTGCCGGCAGCGATGACTGATACTGATATTCAAACGGCAATTCAGGAATATGCGAACAGCGCCAAACTTGCAATCGAGGCTGGGTTTGACGGTGTGGAGTTGCACTCTGCAAACGGATATTTGATGGATCAGTTTTTAAATACGGCTTCGAATCAACGTGAAGATCGTTACGGGGGAAGCATTGAAAACCGAATGCGGTTCGTGCTCGAGGTGGCAAAAGCGACGGTAGCGGCGATTGGTGGAGATCGAGTAGGTATTCGAATTTCTCCGTATGGGGTTTTTAATGGGATGCAAGCAGACACCGATATGGATGAGCTCTATACTCGTTTGTCACAAGAGCTGGGTAAGCTCGGTTTGACTTATATACATGTGGTGGACCACAGTTCCATGGGAGCGCCTGAGGTCAGCAGTTCGATGAAGTCGAAAATTCGAGCAGCATTTAAGGGAACTTACATTCTTTCTGGAGGCTATGATCTTAAGCTCGCTGAAGAAGACTTAGGTGCCGGCAAAGGGGAATTAGTTGCGTTTGGGCGTCCTTTTATTTCAAATGCTGATCTCGTTCAGAAGTTAAAGAGCGGAACTGAACTTAAGCCCGCAAATCCCGATACCTTTTATACGCCAGGTGAAGCCGGCTACACCGATTATTAATTCGGATCTTGATTTAGACTGTCGATGTAGCGCTTTGCACCTTCATAGTTGGGCAAGAAATCCTCTAGAGTCTTTGTAGCTTGACCTTTGTAATCGGAGTCTGAAAAGGTTGTGGCACATGAAGGTGTGACATTTTTAAGAATGCTCGCGTATTCTTCAACCACTTCATCAGCGGTCTTCTTGTATTTGTCTTTTAAGCGCTGTAACTCAGTGGGATTGCTGTTTCTCACTTGCAGTGCTAGGGCGATATCCCTCTGAAATGGGAATGCATAAGTATAGTTGAGATGCTGGGTCGAAATCCGTCTCAGCGATATTTTTGCATTCTTTAAAATGCAAGATTGAGCATCCTCTGGAGTAATAAATTGAGATGTTTGTTTCAGTGTCACAGGCTCAAGCGAATGGGGAGCAAAGAGTTTCACATATTTATCACTATAATTCACTCTTGGATCAATGGGTTTGGTCTGAGGGTGATCAATGGTAATGATGATTCCGTTGCTGTCGACCACGCGAAAAACACCGTCGCTCGACTGAATCGGCATAAAGTTCTTGGGTAAACGCCCAATGTCGTAGCCACCGCTTGAGTCGTGATACTTCACGATGTAATAAAAAACTGGAAATTCTGCATATTGCAATCCAGTGTCAGTCAAATAGACATAAACATTTCGCTTATCTGCTAAAATTGGAATTCCAGCCTCAAGTTCAGCGTGGGTGAAGTCCGATGAAATTTTCGATTCCGTACTGCTACAAAGGTAAGGGACTGCTTTTCCGACGGTTCCTGGTATTTCGGTAATGGGGACATCAGTCGATTTCCCGAGATCGACAAAACAG
>CAIOKW010000109.1 GCA_903858975.1 Oligoflexia bacterium
CTCTTCCAGAACCTTTGCAATAGAGGGATTGCCGTATCTCATCCCCACTTTAACACTCATTTTCTCTTCGTTTTTATTGAGCAGGCGCTGAACTTTTTGAGCGAGCGCCTGCGTGTGAATCATTAAGGGAGAGCCATCTTTGGTCCATACCTGCTGATACGCTTCAGCTGATTTTTTAGGACGTGTGTTCAGAATGATCCCATTGACTAAAATTTTGCGAAAAAAAGTGGGGATATCAATGACAAAGGGGTCATTCAAAAACTCATTCAAATAATTACGAACATCCCGGGTACTCGGGCTCTCAGGAGTGCCCAAATTCAGGAGAAAGACGCCCTTTTTTGTTGTTTGCATTGCATTAAACTATCATTGGACCGGCAAATCTTCAATCCCCTATTGCCTGCACCGCTTGGGTGTTTTACCCTATCAGTAAACATTAGCAATCCATGAGGAGCCTCGCATGACCGGTACTAACGCAATTCTCAAAACCAATCTCGGAACCATCACCATTAAGCTTTTCAAAGAAACCGCTCCCAAGACTGTTGAGAATTTTGTTGGCCTCGCAACAGGTACCAAGGAATGGACAGACCCTAATTCAGGCAAAAAAGTGACTGGAAAATCACTTTATGAAGGCACCGTATTTCACCGCGTGATTCCTGACTTCATGATTCAAGGGGGCGATCCACTCGGCCGCGGCACCGGTGGCCCAGGTTACCGTTTCGCATGTGAGACAAAACCTACCGATCGCTTTGATAAGCCTGGTATTTTGGCAATGGCCAATGCAGGCCCTAATACCAATGGTTCACAATTTTTTATTACCGTGAAGGCAACCCCTTGGCTCGCAGGTAACCACACTATTTTCGGTGAAGTGACCTCTGGTATGGATGTCGTTCTCAATATTTCTAAAGCAGAACGAGATGGGATGGACCGTCCACGCTCTGAAATTAAGATCGATTCCATTACAATCGAATAGATTCGACTTGAGACAGGTCCGCATGGACACACCAGGGGCAAGTATTTAATTCTTTAGAGCTGTCGAAGTTTTGACGATAAGATTAAAGAATGGGAACCGAGAAAGCAGCTATTTTAGTTGCTGACCTTGACCAGCGCTTTTTAAACACTCTTAAGCGGGATGATCGAACTTCCCGCTTGTCGATCATTCATGTCACTGATGGCAAAATGGCAAAAGACGCTATTTTGGACCCAGAGAACCAACTTCTGAGTATTTTCATTAGTCCTGAAATCGCTGAGCCCTCTTGGCTTGGAGTAATTAAAACCGCTCACCTTCGATGCCCCATGGTCCCACTTCATATGATCAAATCTGATCGAAGTGCTGCGAAAACCTTAACGGATGCCGAGCTTAAAAACCTTGGGATCAAGGAAGTGATTGATCATGAGCTCGGGCACCACGAGATCACCCGCATCGTAAACCCCATTATTGATCACTTCGACCGAACTCAGGCAATGCGGATTGCAAAAAATAATACCGACCAAATCGGAAAAGAATCCACTGCACTCGCACACGAGTTCTATCCCATCCGCTCGAATGATTTTATTGCCGGCGTGAATTCTTGCTTTGATGTTTATGCGAAAACCACATTTGGTCGACACATTAAGCTACTTCATGCAGGAGATGACTTTGATTATGATCGATTGTCGAACTACGTCAAAAAAGGGGTAGATTTTTTCTACATTCGGCGAGAAGCACAGAAGGTTTACCTACAATACTGTGACCACATTGCATCTGAAATCTTGCATTCCAAAGAAGCCCCTCTTGAACTCAAAAAGCGGCAGCTCATGAATTCGGGTAATGAACTCATCAACTTCGTCAATATAAATGGCTTAAGTGAGGTGAGTCTAGAGTTTGCTGAGCGGTACTCATCAAATCTTCGCCTCATGTTAGGGCAAATTGGAGAACAACATCGCTCGATCCTCAACCGATTTATGTTAGACACCACAAGCTACGATCATGCTGTGGGTGTGTCTATGCTTGCGGGTGTTTTAGCAAACGAACTCGATATTACTTCTGAAGGACCGATGCAAACGATTGCCGTTGCCTGCTTATTCCATGACTTCGCACTGTCGTCTATGCCCCCAGCCTGTAGAACTGAGGACGAAAGTAAGATGACTCCCGCTGAAATCGTGCTCTATAGGGAACACCCTCGCTTATCTGCAGAAGCTCTCGGTATGCTACCGAGTTCGAACCTTGCTGCCGTACAAGCCATCCAGCAGCATCACATGAAGTTAAAGGATAAAGGCTTTCCCACACGGAATGCGACTACCCCCGTTTCAAGAACCTCAGAAATTGTGGCCTGCTGTAATGATTTGAACCATATTTTAAAGCGTTGCGCGGAAAACCCTGAGTTAGACCAAATTACAGAGGTGGAGCGCGAAATTATCCCTTACTATTCGAGAGGAGTGACGAATGCATTTAAAAAAGCTTTTTTTCCAAAATCAATTTTGGAATAGTTATCACTTGGCACTCCCCCTACTGCTCACGCTTCTCAGCGCGTGTGATGTGTCCGTCGTTGAATCCACGACTCCACTTGCCGGTCAAAATACCTCACCCGCACCTACCAGCACCCCTATTCCCTTGCCTCTCAGTGATCGCTTCGGAATTCGAATGAGTAATTCTTGGTTCGATAACTCTGGTGCATGCCGAATTGGGCGCGGGGATGCTCTCTATTGTTGGGGGAAATCCATTATTTCAGGGGATGGCTCCGGAAGCGTAAACTGGTCGTTCTCACCAGCTGTAGTGAGCGGGTTGGAGTCGAATGTCTCAGATGTATCTGTAGGCCAATATGATGTGTGTGCGATTCAGGCGGGCGCCCTGTTTTGTTGGGGTAACAACTTTATGGGAGAAACGGGGGTAGGCTCGAACGATCCGATCACGAGCCCGTCTCAAGTCGTCGTCACGGATGTTCAATTTTCATCGGTAAAAATTGGCCCTAGCAGACAAACGTGTGCACTGACCACGCTGGGAGCGCTTTATTGTTGGGGGCTAAACGATAATTCTATGACCAATCTTGGGGTTGGGAGTACCGATACCTTTGTAAGCACTCCAATGCCTGTACAGGACATGGACACCGATGTGACTGCCTTTAGTGTTGGAAAGAATGCGATTTGCGCCATCAAAACAGGAGCGCTTTATTGTTGGGGTTCAAATGAAGTGGGTGAATTAGGCACCGATAGTGGCGGCTTTCCATTGAGTACCCCAACTTTAGTTCCAACGCTCGATACCGGCGTAACTGATCTGGGTATAAACTCTGGCAGTTTCAAAGACTCGGGAAATTCAATTTGCGCCATCAAGTCAGGTGCTCTTTATTGTTTGGGACAAAATGATTTGGGACAATTAGGCGATGGAACCACGACTGTAGTCACGGCGGCAGAACCTCACCCATTTCTGAATAGTAACGTGACTGCAATAGCCCTCGGAAGCGTGGGGGGTTGTGCGATCATGAACTCCCTGGTCTACTGCTGGGGTAATTATGTAAATGAAGCGAATGGTGTCGTGGATCAAAATACATTTTCAGGTAACATGACACCTATCCCTGTCACTCTTCCCCTAGACGAAACCTTTACAGAAGTGCAAGGAAACGGATTCACATTTTGTGCAAGAACTTTGAGCCAAAAGGAGTATTGTTGGGGCACCAACTTGGGGCAAGCTCTCTTCACCGATAGCACTACTGACTCAGCCACGGATGCTATGGAAGCAGGCCCTTTCGATTAGAAACTAAGCGATCAGTCTTTTCTTAAAAACACCATAACGATGCTCCCAAATTAAGAAATCCTCACCTCGCTTTAGAAGCTGTTCACTGCCTGCGCCCTTACGAATTAAGGCTGAGACCACCTTACTGATGTTATGCATTTTGGCTAAAGATAGAGCATGGTGAATGCCGAAGCTCGCTAATCCCGCACCCTGATACTCAGGAAGGATTGCAAGCGTCTTCCAAATCAAATAGTCATGCTCAGGAAACAAGAAAAAATAACCAATTTCTTCGCCAGCGGGGTTTAATATGAAGAAACTAAATTCAGAAAGGTAAGTATAAAACTGTGGGACAATCAACGCGACATAGGCCTTTTCATCAAAGGGCTCCGCTAAGAAACTTTCCTCAAATGATCCTCTATTGATCTTAGCTAGAGCCGTAAGCTCACGTTCTGGAGCCCCCTTCATATCGATCACTCGAGTGCTAAATCCAGCCGTAAGCGCCGCTTGAAATCGCCCCTCTGATTTCGGAAGGATTTGATGGAGCTCTGCAAAAGCACGTGAATGATATTCATCCGCCAATTCATAATGAGCCCCGAGGAACCAGTTCAGATATTCAGGAGGCTGACTTGGCTCCCAGAAAAAAACTGGCTCCTTCGAACCATTCAAAGAACGGGGTAACTCAAACCGATACTGAAAGAGAGTAGAATAGTTAACGGGACCATAGACCTCTTCTACTCCCATGCTCAACAACCGCTGTTCAGCAGCTTGAATCAGGGCCTTTGCGTGCCCCTCGGAATCTTGAAGTGAGAGGTCCATCTCAAACATTCCCACGTAACCCCGAGTCGGGTCGCGTTCGGATAGGTTCGCTGAAATCCTACCCACTATTCTACCCTCAAGCTCACACACAAAATGCGCTCTCTTAAATCTAAACGGGAACGATATTAAACGCCTTTCCGACTCATTCTTTGCAAACTTTAGACAAGCATCCTCAATGGAAACTTCCAGAATCATAAAATTTTGATCTCTCCCTTAGCAGCATCCATTCTCACGCGCTGCCCATTTTTCAATTTGCTCATGAGGCCTCCCGATATCCCCACAATCGTAGGTAAACCGAGCTCACGAGCAACCACCGCGGAATGAGATAAGAGACTACCCCGCTCGATCAAAAGCCCAGAGCAAGAAGGATAGAGGGGAACCCATCCTGGATCGGTTCTGGAAGTCACCAAAATCTCACCCTCCAAATTCTCTGTATCCTTCAGTTCATGCGCCACTCGCACAACCCCTTCCACTATCCCCGGACAACAAGGAGTCCCATAAAGAAGACTTGGGTCATCGGAGCGGGGAACCAAGTCCGCCAACAAGTCGCCTGCCTGAAGAACACTACTAAAGGCAAGGGACGCCCCTACCGCACCATAGGTGACAAAGCGATCAGGCGGAGAGGGTGTCTTCCGGTATTCATCAAAAATTGGCTTTCTGATTTGTACAAGACTCCGAATGGAATGAGTGGGAAGGCGTCCTTCGACGAAAGATATGATTTCATCTACCGTTAGAAAAAAGATATCAAACTCAGAATCGAGTAATCCTAAATTAACACAATTCTCGCCCACCGCCCTCATGAGATGGCGTACCAGACCATAGCTCTTTGTTCGATCAAAGCGAAGATCCTCACGATTTCGGACTGCTTTTCGCGCCTGCTTTAAAACCCAAAAATAAACAAGCCCCTTTAAGCCAGAAATTTTCTCCCGAACTTGAGTCTCAGCTTGATTCCGAATTAAAGTCTCACGCTCGACCATCGCCTCTATCGAATACGACTTCATTTTCGTGTAACTTGCCACCATGCCGACGACAAAACTTGGATCATCGTGCAGATCCCGTTCTTCAAATTTCAACTCATTAACACAGCGAAAACCATATAGATTTAGAAATTCTTTGAATTTAGAGTGGATCGACTCATTTTTCCCATTCACTAATCCAGCCCAAACCTCAGATGCCGGTAAAGAAAGAAACCATTCACGAAAGTGAGAATCCCCTTGATCCACTATTTTTGCAATCCGCATGAGAAACTTGGTGGGCTCAGTACTCTCTAAGTCACCCTGTCCACAGAGTAAATCATTTTGTAGCGATGCCCCCGCATCACCGGACTGAACCCATTTTGAAGTGAGATTCTTCAGTACACCGAAGAAAACCATGCACAGAAAATCATTCACAATCGGAGCCTTCCAGCGAGGGAGGAGCTCCCGTTGCAAATGCAAATAGTAATCAATTTGATGCTGCAGCGACCAAGAACGAAAATCTTGTTTTCTTGCCTCATGATAAATCGAATTAAAGTGAAACTTGAAATCCTTAATAATTTCATCACTCCGTAAAAATCGGATGACCGAATTGATCACTAAACTCATTTTAAGTCTTAACCCGTAGTTCGGCGGGTTCTTCATGAAATCAAATACCTTTTGGTGTTCATGGGAAAGGCTCTTTTTCACTCCCATCATGGTTTCCATAAACGAAGGATTACTTGCTGAACCCGGCATGATCATAAGTAGGCGATACCAATTGATCAAATTATAGTAGATTCGACCACGAATCAGACCGAGCATATTTCGAAAACGCTGTTCATTGTCTGAAATCACAGAATCGGGGACATTCATCATCTGTGCAAACTGTTTATAAACTTGCTGATAGGCATAACTTGCATATGAAAAAGTGAAGGGCGAAGTAACGCCACTATAGCTTTCAATAATGTTTGAGTTGTCCCAAAGGGTGGGTTCTACACCATTGATCTGAGCGGAAAAGAAATGATCTCCCGGTAGAGAGGTAACGGGCCGCATCTGAAGAAAATAAATCTTACCCGACTCTATTGCCCACTCGATGTCTTGTGCGAACCCCCCGGCTAAGGCTTCAAGCTCAAGAGCTTCTTTGCAGAGCTGTTTGAGTAATGGATCAGTTATAGACGCGATCTCTTGCAATTCTAAACTCACTTCTTCTTTATTCAAACCACCCGACAAAGAACGTCGGAGAGCGTGAGATTTAGCAACTAAGCGCTTCAGTTGAATGTCCCCGTTGATGCGCTTTAATCTAAAATGGTCGGCCTCCAATTCACCACTGACGAGCCCCTCGCCCAGGCCCCAAACCGATTCTACCACCAAATGTTCGCGGTCCAGAGGACTTAAAGGATCTCGAGTAAACAACACTCCAGCAGATTCCGCATTAATCATCAATTGAATGAGGACGCCCATTTTTGGATGGGCGACGGAAACGCCTCTTTGGAGACGATAGCTCAGAGCTCGCGCTGAGTAAGCAGAAGCCCAAGACTTACGAATGGACTGAGAAATAGCATTCATTCCTTTTTGGAATAGAAAACTAGAAAAAAGCCCAGCAAATGAATGCTCCTGTGAATCCTCGTCTAAACCGCTCGATCTAACGGCAACCTGACGATCGATCCATTCTAAAGCATTCAGTCGAGATTCAATCTCTTTTTCCAAAAGAGGAGGAAGTGGGTGCGATAGAAAAAGTGCTTCTACCTGATTTGCAAATGCCTCATGACTGCCCGTTTGTATGAGCTTCTCTCGAAGATGGTATAAATCGAGGTATTCATCAAACGCGACACTTGAAATACAGAACCAAGAAGGTACGGGTACCTTCGCTCTCGACAAAAGAGCAAGATTCCGCGCCTTGCCTCCGCCAAACAATATGAAATCTTGATCGGTATTATCTTTATCTAATAAAAAACTCATGTTCCTAAACTCCCCATGATCAAGCTCTTTAGGGGAAGTGCCCAAAGCGCAATCAGCAAATAGAGTGTCACTAAGCCCTCTACTGCCTTAAATCGCGCGGGCGCCCACCAAATCAGACTGATGCTCAAGATGAGAACAATATAGAGCGGCCCCAAAATCATATTGAGATGAAGTTGATCTCCAGCGTGAGTTGAAATACCCAGAAGAGTCAGAAGTAAGAAGGCCGTTTTATTTCGACCATAAAGGCTCAGATAGGTATTCAAAATGGGATGGGAATTGGGATCGAGTTTACGACCCACTTCAAATGCAAAAAATGATCCGAGCAGCAGGGTGCAAAACCAAAATACATCTGCACTCATTACGTAACGGGAAGCAAAACACGAGTATACAAAAGCACCCATTGGAAAGATGATGAGCTGGTGGCTGATTGCATAGAGCATGGGTCGCTTTGAAAGCCACTCTCCCACAAAGAACTCCTTAAACATCAAATAAAGATAGAGTGTCCCAAAGCCGAACAGCACACCTGCGAGGAGATTAAGAAACACTCCAGCAAATACTGAAAGCGCAATCATTCCAAAATTAAATCGTTTAATCCATACTCCAAATTCTTCCACGGTAAAGAGACCGCGCGGCAGAGGTCTTTCCGGATGGGCAATCTGATCTTTATGGAAGTCCTTATATTCGTCCATAAAACGAATCTGAGCCAAAAAGAGCATCCCCCCCAAAAGTGCCAAAAAAATCGATAAGGATGTTATCCCTTCGTTACCCCTTGATACAGCTAATTCCTTTGCAGAAAGAGTAATTCCACCCGCTACCAGCAGATTTGGAATAATTGGAAAACGCTCTTTTAAATAAATGCCCCAACGTGACTTCATTGACTTGCTCCTCGATCAATCCGTGCTCGATGCCTTCGATCACGGATAATTTTCTTTTCTTGAATTTCATGAATTTCTGGAAATAAATTGATTATCGACTTCGCATGCGGGCGCAATTGCTCGCCCGAAAGAATGAGATGATCTTTTTGATTTCGAAACAAAAAGGATCGACTCGAATTTAAAAAAGCATAGATCTTCTGTTCTAGTAAGAAGTCTGATTCCCTTTGAAAAGTTCTACCCTTGTACCAAAGGCCCAGGTGATCCTTTTCAATTCGATCACCCATGAAATGCCAGGTACGGCCGACTTCGTCTTGCCGCTTACTGATGCGGTTTTCAGCTTCGTTTCCAATATATGATCGGCATACATGCGCGCCCGTGACCCATAAACCTTTCGAATCGAACTGTGCCTCGATCTCAGGTACAGCATTCCCCAGGAGCAGCATTTGAAACAAATCCCGTTTCCGACTCTCCTCGACAGCGACCCTTGCATCTATAAAAGACACAGGCTCTGCTTCACTGCTTCCATAGACGTGCAGAAACCGAGTTTCGGATGAAAATCGTTTGAAACCAGCCTCAAGTATACGGCAGTCACTCAAGGCTCCTCCGAGGTGGATCGACTTCAGATTGGGCAACTGAGATTGTTCAAGGAGCTTCTCAAAGAACGCGGGCCCACAACTCAGTGTTTCCGGCTGAAGCTCCTTCGGCAGATCCTTCAGCTTTTCGAGATGCTTTTTCTTCCAACGAGGGGGGACAAACACGGTTCCCCGCCCCATCCCTAAATTTGCGAGCACCAAATTTGCAAATATGGCTAAATCAGGCGCTTTGAATTGATCAAGGTTTGCTGAATTCCGGATCACATGGTTTTGTGTACTCAAGCCCGAATGGGTCCTGACGACTCCTTTAGACTTCCCCGTAGTGCCTGAGCTAAAGGTAATAATCCCTGGAAAATCAGGACTGACAGGACTTACGCTGAGGGGATAACTTCGCCTAGCAGAACAGAGCTTTCGAGCACTCCTCCAGTGTTGGATTTTTCGAATCGCACTCACTCGAGATCCCCACACACGACCGAGAAATGAGGCAATCAACACTTTTGGCTTGAGAGACGTTATAATTCCTTCGATTTCATGGAGCGGTAAAAATGGCTCAACTAAGATCACGGTAGCCCCCAATCCAAGGATAGCCATAATACAGGCATAAAACTCTGCAGAGATCGAATCGGCAACCAGAACAGAGTCCCCAGCGTTCAGATCTAAAGAAACTAAGTTCGCCTGAGCGGCTCCCGCAAGCTCCATGAGTTCCCCAAAATAAGTAGGCTTTCCATCAAGTGGAAAAAAAGCGAGAAGTTTCGGGTCGAGACCCTTCTCGGTAAGGAGCTGAAGCGTATTCAATTCCCTCTCCTTTTAAACCGGAGCATCAGCGGCTTCTTCATATCAATTGTAATCTTAAACACTGGCTCAACAGAAACCGGATCAACAAGACTCAGCTGATACTTCTGCAAAAAGCGAATCACGATGAGTTTCACCTCAAGGAGTGCAAAATGTTTTCCTACGCAGGTTCTCGGGCCCATACCAAACGGGAAAAAAGAAATTTTTGATTTTTCACGGAGCTCAGGCGTCCAACGAGACGGAATAAAGGCATTGGGATTCGCCCAAATCTTAGGATGACGATGAATTAAATAAGGTGAGACATAAAGTATCGAACCCGCGGGAATCGGCGCCCCTCGCAATTGATCTTCCTTCAAGGAGCGCTTAGTCCACGCCCAGATCGGGGGATAGAGTCTAAGTGTTTCATCAATAATATTATTTAAAGCGGTGAGCTGAAACGTATCTTCTCCATTCGGAATTCGCCCGCTCAACTTTTCATCTAATTCCCTTTGCAAATCCCCTTGGGCCTCTGGATGCTGACACAACAAAGCTAAAATCCAAGGAAGCAAATGCCCAGTCGTTTCAAAGCCTGCAAGCAGCATTGATACGGCTTCATCCCTCAACTGTTCTACCGACATTGCATCGCCAGTCTCTGGATCACGAGCCTCAATCATTTTTGTCAGTAAATCTTGCCCAGCCTGTCCTTCCTGAATCGCTAAGCGTTTTCGATCGATAATTGAATAAACCACCTGATCAATCTGCGCCTTAGCCTTTAAAAATTTACGATGATCCGGGGTTGGGAAGGATAAAGGGAGCGGCACTAATTGATGGAATCGTTTTGTTAAGAACACATTGATGTATTCCATACTTTCTCTCAGATCATGAAACTCATTCCCTATTTCTGATCCAAAGAGGGCCTCACCCACAATTTCAAAAACTAGCTTTTTGAGACCCGTGCTGACATCAATGGGAGAATCAGACCTCGCAACTTCTAAGTCAACGCCCTGAACATAAGCACTAATTCTTAAATTCATGTCATCGACCATTTTCATGAGAGATCCTTGATGAAAGGTCGGCTGAATGAGTCGGCGTTGCTTATGCCACTTCTGCCCTTCACTCATGAGGATGCCATCCCCTACAAGCTCACGCAGATTAGTGGCTTTTACATAGTTTTTTGAGTTTTTGGCCTCGATCCACTGAATATCTTCCGGATGAGTTAAAAGGATGATGGAGTGCTTTCCTAAACGAAAGCGCACTTGGTCACCTAATTGATCTCGCAGCTGATTCAAGAAACCAATTTTATCATTTCTATATTGGAAAAGACTTCCCAATAATGGCAAACCACCTTTGGTTGGGATCGCACTCATGGAGCATCCTTTCTCAGAACTTCAATTTCATACATTTGAACCCTCTCCCTCTTCCGAAGCTCTTCATAAAGAGGCGCATCGTTGACGAAGCCAGCCCGATCTAGTTTTTCAGGGCGATGCAAATAATGACGAAGGACCACTAAGGCACCAGAACTGAGTGATGGACCAATGACTTTTAAGAAGTTTCTTTCGAGGGCATCTTTAAAATAGGATGCAACATTAGAGAAAGAAACAAAGTTAATATTGCTTTGAGATGAAAGCCAGCTGACGAGGTCTTCCTTCAAGAAAACGACTTCCACGCTGGAAAGTGCGTTCTTTGCTGCATTAAAGACTGCACTCTCTGCCTCAATGGGTAAACCTTCCGCATATCGGATTTCACCCAACAGGGTTAACTGTAAGAAAAAGTTTTTCCGCGCCAGATCCTGATTGAGGAGTCGAGTGTACGCCTGATTGTAGAATTGAACATAACTGAGACCCGTATTGTTTTGAGGAAAGCTTCCGCGGTAAAGAAGAGCGTTAAAGACTCTTGAATTACCCACGATTAACAAGAGAAACTTCCAGCGATAATTAAGAAAATGTTTTGAAACATACTCCTTTTGAGCTGAAAGATCTTGAAACTGAAATAGGCGTTCAATTTTCTGAGCACCGAGAATCACCTTTGCTACCTTTGAAAAAAAGATGAAAGTACGCTCCCAGCGTCCCTGAAGAATTAAGGGGGCCCATCCTCTTGATTCAAATACCTGTGCCAGATAAGAGCGAGAACGAGAATCAAGCGTTAGCGATTCAAACATCACCTTTCGGTCGAGGCTCGGAACAAAGCCTTCATGGGTCGGATAGCCCCAAAAATATAAGAACTCAAGATGCGTAAATTGTCTCAGGGTCTCAATTCTCAATTCACAAAGTGCGAGTTGCTCTGCTGAAATATCAATCACACTCAGTCGCTTGGGGCGTTTACAAATGAGGGGAATGATCCTGGCTCCACTCCCACAAACTGCAACCACATGATCGCAACCAAGCGGGAGAAGATCCCGTTCTAGACTGGCGTCTTCATTGGCTAAAG
>CAIOKW010000110.1 GCA_903858975.1 Oligoflexia bacterium
GAGAAGAAAACATTGGACTCAAGAGGTTCTGAACGGTTCACAGGAACTTATCTAAATTAAAACCTCAAACTGTGTCACCCGTGCTCGGACAGCATACTATTCTTTAGAGGCTTATTTTCTTCTTCCAAGACAGTTCCGTGTAGCCACCTTCCTGATTAGCAGATTTAAGGACAAGCCATTCACCATCCAGTTTGATAATTTCTCGGGTTAAAATAGTACCTTCTAATTCTCGCTTCACGCATGCTTCAGCCTTCATCAAAAGGTGAGTATTCTTCACTTCAAAAGATCCAACGTAAGCCATTACCCACTCATTAGATCCACTCACGACCGATACTCGATGATCACGAGTAAAAGTAAACATACCCGAAATAGCCGTTAAGGAAGTTTTCTCTCCGTTAACAAAGTTTTCAATTTTTTGGAGTTCATACACTCCATAAAGTAACTCTAAATTCATTTGATTCATTGCAGAAGTCTCCAAAGGAGATTGAAAATGTTTCTTGTCATTTTAGCAAGGTATAAATGTTTGTGTTCCCCTTAGTATAGTTTCCGCAAGTGCTGTCTCTGTTTTTTTGTTCAGAGTTTGGTGATTTGAAGCGGGTGAGAGGTAAAACATTACAAATAAACCCCTATCAGATTCATTTGCCATGCAAGATACTTTGGATCAAAGGATCAGCGAAGTGTATTTAGCGTTTTGCTTGGGCGCGCGATTGAGAAGTCTCGGTTGCGGGAAATGGATTTAGAGCGGGAGGTTTTGGTAAGGCGGGGTATAGGGGAGCGACTTAAAATAGCGGACACTAAAAAGTGAGGTTGGTGTTTTTTGAGGACGCGTTAATTCTTAGTTTCTTTCCCCATAATTCAATATATCCGAAACAGCAGATTGAGTTTGACACTATGATAATAGTGGCTGTATAGTGTTTACAAGTGGCTCAGTGGGAATTTGTCGAATGGTTGTTGTTTTGGATTTTGGAGACCTCTCATTTTGAATTTGAGTGGGACCGGGGCAATAGCACTAAGAGTTTAACTAAACACGGAATCGAGTCCCATGAGGTTGAAGCTGTTTTTCGTTCTGGATTGGCCTTGCCGCTAGGAGTTCAGATCGCTCCGGTCGCTAATGAACAGAGGCTAGGAATTGTTGGCCCGACCCTGAGCGGAAAAATACTTCAGGTTGCCTTTACCTTAAGGGATGGGCGTGTCAGGCCAATTAGTGCTCGTTTAGCTAGTAAAAAAGAGAGGGCTCAATATGAAGAAAACATACGTAAAATCTCTGAAGGAATATGACGGGGAATTTGTCCTTGATTCTAAGAAGATTCTCGCTGCGATGAAACGCTTTAAGCAGGCCCCGAAAAAGCCGACTAGCGTGGCACTTGATGAAACTACAATTCAGGAATTAAAAGCGATCGCGGAAACTCAGGGCATTCCGTATCAAGTACTCATTCGCGTTTTTATTTTGGATGGTTTAGACCGTATTAAAAAGTCAGCATAAAGCACGCCAAAATAAAGTCCGGATTCGGTTTGTCTGGCGTGCTTTAATGACTAAGTGGCTTTGAGCCTAGCGTTTTGCTTGAATGATCTTGGTTGTCGGGCGTTTGATTGGGCGAACGACCAGAGGCATAGACAATTTTCTAAAAGGCTTGATTGCTATCTGCTTTTTAAGCACAGCCATTCTCAATGGTTGCTTTTATTTGCTCTGCTAGTTCTCCAAATGCCGCTATATCAAACCAGTAGGTTTGAATCACCTGAGCGGAACGCGCCAGTCAGTCCGGAACCATTCATAAGACAATCCCAAGCGTAAGCGGGGCCGATTTTTTGGGAATTTAGGAGCCGGAGCTCATGAGGGGAATGGCTTTAAAAATCCTACTCCCTCGGGCCGTTTTTCATTCATCATCCGCAGAAAAACTATCTAACTTATGAACCGGATAAATATCTAAATTCTGTTCTCGATTATCAATAATGCGTTTTAAAATAATAGTGGGCTTAGGTGGATTCATTACAAGATACTTCAAGCGGTAGCGGAACAAGCCTTGTTGATTGCGATAAAACGGCCACGAGCGGTCACCCATTTCATCTTCTTTGGGGGTGGTGGCGTTCATTCCAAGCCACTGGACGGCTGCATCCAGTTCCTCAATAAATTTTTCAACAAACTTTACTTAGCGATCATTAGATTCAAAAATATGATCTTCGATCCGAACCTGATCTGCATCAAACTGCGGGGTTTTGATGAAATTCATTTTTTGAATCTTTGAAGGCGAGCCTTGTCACCCATTTTATATTCAGTAGTTTCGCCCTTAATAACTTGATTCGTGGAAACTAGGCTTTTCTGAAGTGACGTGATTTCATTCAAAAGGCCTTCATAGTATTCTTCAGACATCAAAACGCAGGCGTTACCCTCGCGCTTTTGAATGCGAATAGGTTTTTCTTCTGCCATTTCCATGTAATCTTTTAAATTTGCTCTAAAACTTCTAGGGGATGTGGATTCCATAAAATCACCTCACTTTTACCCATTATAGCATGCGTACCTATATGTGTACACATTGTTTTTTTGCCGTTGTTTCAGTGACTTGGCAATGTCATCGCCTTCGGCCACTGACTTGCCTGTGAATCTTTAATCAGTTTAATTTGAGCGATCTGAACGGCCCGAATTATCCTTGATAGCTGCCCTGTGGAAGCGGCTAAAAATGCCATGGTTACAGCAATTGAAATCACTTTTGATAAGCCCATCGGATTTGTTCCTTTTCTTCTGCCGTCAGCCCATCAAGGTTAAAGTCTTTTCGACGGATGTTTTGGCAGTAGTTGGTAATAGCATAAAGAGTCCTCCCATAATGGGATACCAGTCTTTGCCTTGACCAGCCCTGTAAATAGCGTAGTTTTGCCAGCTCCGCTGGGCGGCCACGCC
>CAIOKW010000111.1 GCA_903858975.1 Oligoflexia bacterium
GAGTCAAAAAAATTCTCCGGTAGAACAATACAAAATACCCCCGCAAAACCGAATGCAAGCGTCAGAAGAATCAAAAAATAAAGTGAAAACCCAGGGGCAAATTCACCTAAGGATTGATTGAAACCGAGAAACAGCAAAATAAAGAAAACCCCGAGACCCTTGATCATTCTGATTCCTAGTGTAACCTATATTTATCCATGAAATCAAAAAAACCCCTCATTGTTGCCCTGACCCTGATTAGTTTGGGAGGGTTTTTTCTCGTCTATCGACCCACCCCACTCGATCATGCACTCACGACCGAATGGATAGAGAATACTTTCCCCCAAAACCCGAATGATGAGACCATCCTTCCCTTCGGATACACACTGGGAAACTGGCCCCTTCAATTTCAAGGTGAACCCATCGTCACTCGGCTGACATACCAAAAAGGCCCACCCACCCAATTTATTGAGTCGATGGTTCAAATTTGGAGACCCGTAGAAGTAGAGCTCACGCTCTTCGGTCCGAAGACTCTCGTGAAAGGATTAGGTTCTGATCGCTGGCGGGTTTGCTTTAAGTCAGGGTTTTCTTGCACCCAAGAAAAAAAGGTACTTTGGAAAGCACTCTTCCCTGATGAAAAACTCCATCGCTCTGATTCTATTTCACTCACATGGTTTGATGGGCTTGATCCTTTAAGTGCGCGTGGTGTACACCTCAACATTCGAACCAGCACCTATCAGATCGATCGCTTTGCCGTGATCACTGAAACAGGAGCAATTCAAATCTTTTCATTGAAAACTGTATTAAATCCAGTGGGCCTGGAAGGACGAGAGCTTTTTATGAAAACGCTCAGTTCGTTAAAAGTGAAAGACGATCTCGCCAGCAATCGGGCTTGGGCGGAAAGCAAAATTAAGAGTGTTTCTCTTCAGTCTGTAAAAGGAATTACGGATGCGAGAGTTCGGTTCCAACGGCTGATCCAAATCCAAAATTGGATCTATTCTCTTTTGAGCGTTGATCCCACCCAACTCGCATCTTATTTCCATTTAGCGGGCACGACGCATCTCCTCGCGATGGACTTACTGAAATCAAAGCAAAAGTACTTCGAGAACCAAGAGGCATGGATTCTCAATTTCAAGCCCCTCATTGGAACTCTCATCGCTTATGCCAAAGACTTCAAGAACAGCGAGCTTGAAGTAAAAAACATGGAAGCTTTACTCCAAGACATTCTCATCGAAGAGAAAAAGCTTTCTCATTAACCTCTCATCATCTCGAGCGCTTCAATCCGCTTCTCAAGCGGTGGATGAGAAGCAAACAATCCTAAGAAGCTTCCCTTGTGAGATGAAATCTGAAGCACTTGCATGGAAGCAGGGGCCGCTTCGCCATCAAGGGGCTGCTCATAAACCATCTGCAATTTTTGGAGTGCAGAAATCATCTTATCGCGTCCCGCTATCTTTGCACTACCTGCATCAGCACGAAACTCTCTCATGCGAGAGAACCAAGCCACCACAATCGATCCCAACATTAAGAAAACAATCTCAAGAATCGGAGTGATAATAAACTGTACCCAGCTCGGGCCTCGGCTCTCTTCACGGTCATCTCCACGAATGGCTTGCGCAATAAAAAACGCAATCACTCGAGAAAGGAACATGGCAAATGCATTCACGATCCCTTGAATCAAGGTCAAGGTCACCATATCGCCATTTGCGATGTGGGTAATTTCATGGCCGAGTACGCCCTCAAGCTCACTTCGGTTCATTCGAGAAAGTAGGCCCGTAGAAACGGCAACCAAGGCACGAGATTTAGTCGGACCGGTCGCGAAGGCATTCAGATCCGGTGAATCATAAATGCCCACTTCAGGCATTTTAGGTAAGCCTGCAGACTTGGCTAAAAGATGAACCATCTGCACGAGATCCTGCAAGGCAGAATCCCGGGTATTCGGGTCGATGACTTCAACACCCATCATTCTTTTCGCCATGAAACGCGAAAGCAGAAGTGAAATGAAGGAACCCGTCATCCCCCAAACAAAACAGAAGATTGCGAGACTTTGATAATCAATTCCGTAAGCGGAGTAAAAATAACGATTCACCCCGAGTGCATTTAAGATTACTGACACGGTAACCATCACGAGGATATTCACCATAATGAAAAGAGAAATTCGCTTTAGCCACGCCATACAATTGCCTCCAAAAAATTTGATCTAATA
>CAIOKW010000112.1 GCA_903858975.1 Oligoflexia bacterium
ACATCACCCACATCGCCCACCAACAAGCAGCTTTTTTGCTCATGGCCTCGGGTCTTGAAACAGAGTTCAAAGGAAAAGGCCCCGCGAGCGCCCACAGCGAAATGCCTCCTATTTATGAAGGTCACTTTGATCGTCGCTTGGTCTTGCTCCGGGAAACCCTAACAAAACAAGGCCTTTCCCTCGACCAGGTCAATACCTGGGTTCAACTTGAAGAGAGCTTTCGGCTGATGATTGTCAGTAAAGCCTAAAAAAAGACCGAGGTTGACATTATGCATTATATGCCATAGATTGCGATCCCTAAGGGGTTACGTATGTTTTATCTTCATTCATTGGGTGTTTTAAGCCTTCTCTGCAGTTTAAGCGCGTCCGCTCAGCAGCAGGTCCCTTGGGATTATAATCTCGATGACGACATGGCTAAAGTCACGACTGAAGTGAAAGCAAAGGGCCCGAGCCTGAGCCTCGATCAGAAGACCCAGATTGCAACTCAAATCAAAGCCATCAGAGCCATTATCGGCACGACCGGAACTCAAAGTAACTTTGCCTGCGTCTCTCGAGGTAATGATGGTCGAAGCCCCTACATGATGGCCGCAAGCACCGGCACCAAAATGCAAAAAATAAATGGCACCTCTTATCAAAAGAGTGATGATTGCAACTCTGCTCTCACCGGAATGCGTGAAACGCCACTCAGTTCCATCGTTTGTAGTTCTCGAGATGGTGACGGCAGATCTCCCTGGAGTATGGGAATCATCACCCAAACCAACACTTACATTCGCCTGAGTAAAGCCGTATCCAGCACTCTGGAAACCTGTCAGGCAATGGTCACAAACCTCATTATTGAAGACGATGCGATTAACGCACTTTACTGTTCCTCAAAGAATGGGGATGGTCGCTCACCCTATGCCGTCACCAAGGTGGACCTTCGCACGGGAGCCAATGAAATTGGATCCAATATCTTTGGAGACTTAGCCCAATGCAATCGGAACCTTGGAATCTTTAAATAGCCCAAAGACTTAGACCTTAAACTTAGACGTAATCGCCGCGCTTAATTTTTTCGACGATGATCTTCTCAGGCATCGTCGGATCCTTAGGATTCACCGAGAAAAACGCTTGCTGCTCGCAACGGCGTTTATTCTTTAACAACCAACGAAGGATGTCGGCGGAACCCTTGTTTTTCTTGTCATGGAAAAACGGGTCATTTTTGAGGGCATCATCCGCTTTTTTCAATGAGCGTAATTCCTGTGCATCATTCTCACGAACCGGATAATCAAAAAGGTCGTATTTCTTAATGTCTTCTGGAAGCACGCCCAAGAAACGCACATCGGGTGCACTGTAATCTTGGTTCCGAATTAAGGATGCTGCTGATCCCGCTTTCAAAGTTCGGTAGATGTTCTGCATAGTGTACGCATCCAAGTCTCCGAAGAAATACATTGGAACAGAGAGTTGTTCTTGGATGAGTTTTGCCCAACCCCGAACCGCATTGGAAGGAACCCCTTGAGCACCCATCACAATACAGTTATGACGTTTCGTCATTCCGTTTGCCACCAAGGTATTTGCGGTACCTTCAGACTCTACAATCAGACAGAAATCGATTTTCTTTTTAGCAGAAAGTTTTAAATTTTGAGGCCGGTTTTTAGGCTGAAACGGTGAAGTACCGAGTCGAGACAAATCCACAATCGCGGTGTCGCCATCTGGAAGTGTCTCCGTTACGACGAGTTGCTGAGAATACGTCTGTCCGCCGCGATCATTGGCATAACAGTTCATTTCCTCACGATAGCACTCTAAGATTTCGCAAATGAAATCGATCGTGTCATCACTCTCGCCTTGCTCTTGAAAATCAAGAGGCTTCAGCATCGGAGAACCCTTCGTTTCACCTTTACTAATGTAGTACAACTCGCGCTTCGTGTTGACGGCACCGGTGTCAATATTCCGAAGGAGAATTTCGAGCATGAAAACCGCTCGTGACATCTTCTTCACTGAACTCACGTTCAGCTCAGTTGCAACTTTTTTCCCGCCCGGAGTAAAAAACCCAACCTTGTGGTTATAAATCGCATTATCCAAAGAACATTTCGTCGCATGAAGAACTGGACGTTTGCCTTTTTCAAGATCCGAAAGCAACTTCATGCAAAGCGCTTTACTTAATCCTGGAATCTCACTCTGTAACTTGCCGCCTTTACGTGTGCTCATATTGATTACTCCTCAGAATCTTTCGCTTTTTGAAGTTCGAGTTTCTTATTCGCATCCGTGAGTTCTTTTTCAGTTGCAGTCGCATCACGTCCCAGGATCTTCATGAGCCCTTCACGCGCGCGCTTCTTTTGATCGTCTTTAGCATTCGTGATCCGAGCAAGACCCTCGACTAGAATCGGTCCAAATTGCTCGATATAGCGGATTTTTTCTTCAAGCTCATTGGCCTTATATTCGGCCTTGATGTAGCGAGAAAGCTTTTGTCCGGCTTGAATCAAAGCTCTACGAATCTCTTCAACAAGTTCGTCTGAAGCATCAATAGTTTCCTTCGAAGCGTTTTTGAACTTAATGAAGGGAGACACGACAGAAATTGCAAAAATATAAGGTCCTGTTGGGAATGAATCCTTCGGTTGAGCAAGACCATAGGCTCTCCAATTCACAGAGGTAATCGACTGAGCAATAGCGCATGCGGCCTTATCAAATTGAAGCGGAACGCGGTTTGCAAAACGAAGGAGCTGAACGGGACTATCTGACTCAGATGATTTTTGCTCTAGACGGGCAATCGCCACTTCAACCTGCACGGGCTTGAAATCACAGATCGTGGGTTTACGAGTGACCACAGAAAAGAAATCTACTTTTCCGAGACGCTGAATGGACTTCGCCATCGCATCTTCACCAATACTGAGCACCGAATTTGTGGAAGGCGCTTTCAGCTCGGTGTTTTGAAGAGCAGAAAAAATCTTATTGATATCGCCATCCGCCAACTGATCGACGAGTTTGTCCATCATGGCTTTATTGAGGCCGAATTCTTTCTTTTTAACGATTTCGTCGATCACCGAATCGCCGATTCGACTAAAGCCCTTCTTTAACCAAGCAGAAACCTTTTGGCGTCCAAAAAGATGAGAATGAGCGATGAATTCACCGAGTTTCATCGTGTGAGGATGCGGATCTACCGCTTCTGGAATCGCCGGGATTTCTTTTGTGACTCGCTCTACTTTTTGCCACTCTTGATCGGGCAGTTTGTATTCGAGTGTCAGATGCGGGTTCACGAGTGTCGTGCCGAGCAAATAGTTCAGCAAGCCCGCTTCACCGTTAATTTGAACTCGACCATCAAACATAAAGTCAACGCGCGTTCCGTGTGGACGATTCCAATCAATCGTTTCACGGTTCTTAATCACACCTTTATTGTTCTTAATGTCGACTTCGATGAGAGCAGATACCGCTTTTCTCATCCCTTTAGTTTTAGAAGTTACTTTTGCACCTTGAGCACAGGTGAGCTGCGCCCAAGTGGTTGCAGCAGAAATCCCGATCCCCTGCTGTCCGCGTGTACAGCGGCCACGGCCAAATTTAGAGGACGCTAAATACTCACCAAACACCTTCGGTAGATCTTCGGCATCAATCCCGGGACCATTGTCTTCAACAACGACTCGAATCCGCTCCGAGTTCTTAATGGAACCAGGGCCGAGTCTTTCAATCTCTACCTTCAAATCGGGTGTGATGCCGTGCTCTTCACAGGCATCCAGCGCATTATCCACGGCCTCTTTGAGGGTCGTGAGAACCGCTTTCGTTTGGCTTGAGAAGCCAACTTGTTGAAGATTCTTGGAAAAATATTCTGCTGTCGAGGAACTCGAAATTTTCTTGTTGTCAGCCATAGGTGTAGGCACAGTGAACCAAAATACTGGCGCTCCGTCAACGGGTGGGTGCGTTATCTTTACCTTTGCTGCGCCGGGCAAATATTTACCCACTCACAATAACGACAGTATTCCCCAACTTTTGGCTGCAATCCCTTGGCTTTTGAAAGGCTAAATAAATCCAAAACCTCCGCCTGAATGGAGCCGAGATCTAGATCCTCTCCTTTGGCTTCAATGACTTCAAGCGATTCAGAAGTGAAATGAACCAAGTAAGCCTCAACCCGCTTTGGATTGAAACTGAGGAGTTTCGATGCCGCCCAGGCATAGAGTCGTAATTGAAGCGAATAATGCGAAAGCAAGGCCTCTGGGGCCTTGGCGCGGGCCGTGAACTTATAGTCGATGACCCGAATCGTTTGGGTACTCTCATCCACTTCCAATCGATCCATCATTCCGACGAGGGCCTCATGAGAAGAAAGCGGAACTTCAAAGCCCAGCTCTCGAAACACTTTAATTCCCGGCTCTTCCCGCAAGAAGGCCTGCAGTTGCTCAATCATTGGGGCAGCTTGATCGGGTGAACTGAATTCTAAGGCTAAGGCCTCCCAGTTCTGAAGCTCAATGGCTTGATGGATCCGTTCCCCTTTTTCAGCCACTTTGGTCATTGCTTTAGGCTCTTCAAGCTCTAAGTCTTCTAAAGACAAATAACCCCGACTCTCGGGAGTTTCGTCCTCTTCGCTCGAATGGCCCCCAAATTTTTTACGGTACCGAAGCTCACATTGGCTCAAAACCATCCATTCACTCGGAGAGTGCCTGGGGCGATAGGGCTTTGGATCGAAGTCTTTTATTCTGATGATGGGGGCAGCTTCCGCCACCGCTTGCACTTCGCTCGAGTTTTCAGCCGACTGGCGCTCTCGAATGTCTGGAGCACGAGTCGCCTCGACCCATGCTCTCCAATTGTCAGTGAGGTGTGGATTATATCCAGGCGCTTCAGCGGCCTTCGATACTTTAGTTTCTCTCTTCCACGCTAAAATCAACTCTTCTTGTGCGCGAGTGAGGGCAACATAGAAAACCCGTTTACTTTCGGCCACGTTCGCTGATTTCTCGACTTCAATCCAGGTCGTGTTCTCGGAATCGCTTTTTAAGCGAGCACCACTCTCGTCACGATTAAAAAGATGCACTCCTTTTTTTCGATCCCAAATCAAATCTTGAGAAGACCCCGCACTTTTATATTCGCCCTCAAAATCGAGTAAAATGACTCGCGGAAACTGGAGACCTTTGGAACTATGAACGGTCATCACGCGTACCATCCCCCGTTCCGTTGGTGCGGGTACTTCCTTCTCGATTTTTCCGTCCTCGATTGCCCGTGAAAAATACTGAACGACTTCACTGAAGCGGCGCCCTTGCCTGCTTAGGTCTTCTGACTTATGCCAAAGCGCTACGAGCGGTTGATACAGCTCTTCATCCAGCCCGTCTGTTCTTAAGAGAATGGCTAAGATCTCGCCTGGACGCACCTGAGAAGTTCGCTCGAAACTGAGGTAAAGGGACTTCAATGCCAGCGCCACCGGATGAGAAGAAGTTTCAAAGAATTGCGTGAAATACTGATCCTTGCCCTTTTGAGCCCAACTCATCAGTTCATGATCTTTCACGCCAATCCAAGGGCTACGAAGAGCTGCTGCCTGTGAAATCGAATTCTTAGGCGACATCCACCCCCTTAAAAAGGCCACTAATTCTTGAACTCGCGGATCAGAGTAAAACCTCCCACCGCTTCCGAGGAGGAAGGGAATATTTTTCTCTTCGAGGGCCTTCAAAAACTTTTGGGTTTTCTCTTTGCGCACCGATCGCACTAAAATCACAAATTCAGAAAGATCGACGCCTTTTGCGCGCTCTTCCACTAAAAACTCTGCAAGATCATTCTCTGAGTCGAGCATCAGCCTTGAAACACGAGTGGCATCATCAGGAGTCGCTTCGCGACCTGGAATGAGACCCTCATACGGCAAACTGCTTGCTTCAAATGTCGGAGCACAGACTTCATTCACAAAGTTGATAATCGAAGGCCG
>CAIOKW010000113.1 GCA_903858975.1 Oligoflexia bacterium
AACCTTGAAAGCGTCTGTGGTACCGAGCGGAATCACCAGCTGGACCCAACTTCGTGGCTGGTCTAGACCCGTGTCTAAAGTTTACCGTGTTGAGTTCACCAATGTTTATGGCGGCTCTGCAGGTCACTTTGATTATCGTATTACTTTTATTTACGGCGGCAACTATGCAGGTTAAGGAAAGTACATCGGACAAATCTCAGTCGTTCCTGCTGATGTACAGATTCACACGGATCGTTCACTCGATGTTAAAGCTGAGCTTCTCGATGCTCTCAATTTCGGAACAGAAGAAGATCCAATTGCAGGAGCTCAACTTGAGATCACTTGGTCTTCTCCAACAACGACTCGCTACAAAATGAACTCAGTGGACCTTTTCCTCTACGGAACAGGTGAAATTCAAAATCTGACCGATGGAAACTAATCAGCAATATAATCCAAATGCCCCCGCGGATGCGTCCGCGGGGATTTTTGGTATCCCCTGTACTTACGAAAACTCAAAACTCGTTTACATCCCAGTCCCTTGGGAAGCGACTACCTCATACGGCGGTGGAACCGTTTTTGGTCCAGAAGCGATTCTGAACGCAAGCCCCCAACTCGATGTCTACGATTTAGACGTTAAAGATCCTTACTTGGCTGGACTTCATGCGCTGCCAATTTCAGATGAAATCCTGGCTCTCAATTCAATAACTCAGTCCTTAGCTCAACCCATAAAAGATGCATTGGGTGAACTGGGAGAGGATTCTGCGCTCAAAGAAAAACTTTCACTAGTAAATGCAAACTCAGCACTGCTCAATCAGAAGGTTTACGAACAAACCTTACAGATCCTAAAGGATAAAAAAATTGCTGCGGTCATCGGGGGTGACCACTCGACTCCACTGGGAGCTTTTCAAGCGGCAGGTGAGATTCTAGGTCCATTTGGCATCCTTCACTTTGACGCGCACTCTGACACCCGAAATGCCTACATGGGGTTTCAAGACTCACATGCTTCAATCATGAGGAACGCCGCAAATCGAATTCCAGCGATCACAAAGTTTGTGCAAGTGGGAATTCGAGATTTTTGCGAAGAAGAAGTTCAATTTACAAGCGAGCAAGGAAATCGATTTGAAGTTTATTATGATCAGGTGATCGCTGAACAAAAGCTAACCGGTACGCCCTTCACAAAAATCGCAGAGAGCATGATTAAAAATCTTCCTCAACAGGTTTGGGTGAGCTTTGACATTGATGGCTTAGACCCACGGTATTGCCCGCACACGGGAACTCCTGTTCCCGGAGGGCTAGATTATCAAGAAGCCATTCACATTCTAAAGCTTCTTGCCCGATCAGGAAGAAAGATCATCGGTTTTGATGTGGTTGAAGTCGCCCCCCCTCTTCAAGAGAATGGAAGCCCTTTAGAGCCTCTACAAGCGAGTGATGAATGGGATGCAAACGTTGGAATGCGACTCATTTATAAGCTCACCGCTTTCACTTTAGCCTCTCAAAAAATTGCCCTTTGGCAAAAATGAATCAAGAAGCCTGACGTTTCATTAGAGTAGAAATCTGGGCCTGGGCCTTGATGAGCTCGTTCTGAATTTTATTCTTTTCAGCCTCAGACTGAACTAGTTTTTGTTTCACCGCTTCAACATCTTTTTTGTGCTGAAGTGATGCCTTCAGGGTGGTTTCTACTTTGGATTCAAGATCTTTAATTTGTGGGCCAGATTTTTCTGCCGCTTTTTCAGCAGCCATCACTCGATCCGAAAGGGAGGCTACTTTTGCTTTTTCTGAATCAAGTGCTCTGAGGGTACGTTCAAGTTTCTTGTTCACATCCTCAAGACTCGCTTGCCCACCACCTCTATCATTCACCACACTCTGTGATTGATCACTGAGGGTATCGTCACTTTTCCTGTTTCTCAGCTCAAAAACAATCTTCTCCAAAGCCGCATTTTCCTGTTTTGACTTGGTCAACATTTCATAAAGTTTGAGTGCTTTTTCCCGAAACGGATTGTTTTCATTTAAGACTGAGGCACGTGCCCTTAAGGCTTCCACTTGAGAAGACATCTCTTGTTGCCTACGCTTTATGATTTGATTCTCTCGTTCTTTTCGAAGGATTAAGTCTTCTAAAGCTTTTAGTTTGAGTCGATTTCCATCTTGATCGCGAATCCAGGCTTTCTCTTTGACTCTTAAGTCTTCAATTAACTGAGCAGCCTCTTGACTCTCAAGAAGATTGCCTTCTGCGAGTTCCTTAAACCGGACTGAAAACTGATTCTCATGCCCCTCGGAGGCAAACTCTCTATCTTCGAAAGAAGATGCTTCATCTAAATTGCTGTCTGCAATATGTGAAAAGGCCTCTTCAATTTCCTTTTCAGCTACAAATTTAGCAAAATCATTGTGTTCGAGATTTTCTCCCCCAGCAATAGTGATTTCACCCGATGCAGAAGCTTTCGATGCGCTCTTGTAGGCCTCCTGCATCCAGGTCTCAAAGGGAAGATCCCCAAGATCTGTATAAGCAAGATTTTCACTTCCAACATCATTTCCAGCATCCAGAAAAACTAAGAAGGATGTGCCGGCGTTTAACTTTGCTTCCTCCGTGATGGGTCGACAAACTCGCCATTCAATTAATTTAGTCTTTTCTTGGTAACGAACTTCAATATGGTCATCGGGACCTAAGATTTTCTTTAAGAGTTTCGCTTCTTCAGCGTTTACCCAATACTGGGTAAGGGTCTTTTCCAAAGTGCTTGCTTCTACCGAAAAAGCGCACACCAGTCGTGTTGCGAGAAACAAAGTACCTTGAGAATAGGCCATTTCAAGTTGAGGAATGGATTCAGATACCTCTTGTATGGAAAACTCAAGAAGAGCCTGAACCAAAACCCTAATTCCACTGATGATGGGTATTTCAAAACTGAACTCTCGAAGTGACCACTCGCAAAGCAAATCAGATATTCTACCAAAGGCATTTCGCCCTGAAATAGATGTATGAACAATCTTGTCATCCCTACCTAACGCATTTGCGAGGCCGATCTGTTCAATAAGCCTCATTTAGGAGGCCTCCAAGAATTGCTCTACACTTAGGGACTCATATTTCTGTGCTGTAGGGCTCTCGCCTATACGTCTTAATCTACCCAGTAACTTACGTGACCAATCTGCACTTAATTTCTCTAAACTAGACGGACTCAAGGAACTCTTGGATTTAATCAGATCATTGAGATCTCGAGTAATTGCTTCCCAATCACTCGATACAGACCCCCAGGTCTCTCCATGAATCGTTCTAGAATAAACCTCTTGCCGTATCTTTTGTAACTGATGCAAATTACTCCACCCCAACTGGGTCAGTACAAAAACAAGTGTTCCACTCAGTAAAATCCCATGCTCGTGCAACAAAACAGCTGAATCTCGACCAAAAAGCAATTCATCTGGGCTCAGCCCGCCACAAAACTCATCAGTGAAAATCGCAGCAAATAGCGGCTCAATCCGAAGATCTCTTCCCCACAGAGGAATTACTGTTTTCAGTACTTCATTTGAAATTTCATAAGGTGCGCGCGGCAATCCGGGCTCAGCGATTGAAAAATAGGCTCGTTGTAAACGAGCAGCAGTCTGAAATCGACTCACAACCTTAACCGTAACGGGGAGATAAACAACCTCCTGTTTTCGTAACGCTTCTAACTCATCAGGCACAAAGAAATCTAAGGGTGCCTTCACACAAACCAGCTTCGCATTACGTTTCATCAAAACAAAAACAGGCGCGATCATGAGCACGTAGGGAGACACCGTCTCAATCCTACATTGATAGAGCGACTCAATTTCTTGAATATCAATCGTCCTGTCTTTAAAATCCATGTGTGAACAATCCCTAAGGTCATATCGGAGTGAAGTAATAAAACCATGAATTTCGGGCAAAAATGACTAGGTATTTAACCTTTTAGCCAAGGTTTTGACAGGCAAGAGCCATTCAAGCACTCCCGCTGATCTCCATTGAAATTAACTAAATAAACATTATGTAAACTTTTCAGAACAACTCCCCCCTCGGAACTTGACCCCTAGAGCAA
Source organism: Oligoflexia bacterium (assembly GCA_903858975.1). Classification (GTDB taxonomy): domain Bacteria; phylum Bdellovibrionota; class UBA1018; order UBA1018; family CAIMNF01; genus CAIMNF01. The sequence continues at coordinate 4,017 of CAIOKW010000113.1, forward strand.
AGAAGTATAAACTACTCGAAATGAAAGGGCTTTCTCATGGGTAAAGGACGAAAAAACCGCACACAAAAAATGAAGAACAAAAAAAACCAGGCTAAGAAAAAGGCTGGCATCAAAAGAAAGATTACGACTAAGAAAAAATAGTCAGATTAAGTATCAAATTTAAGGTGGTTAGGTTCAAAATATGGACCTGACCATTTTTTTTGCCCAATTGAAACCATTAAGGTCCCACTAATCATCGCCCGGCGCTTAACTTTCACGGCTATAGGAACTCAGTGGTATAAGCTGATAGAATTTATCGAGTATCTAGAAAGCAAAAAGCCCCTGCAAGTAGTGAAGAGACTTGCAGGGGCTTTTGAATTTAAAATGGGGGCATCGTGCTATTTTGACACCGAGCTACCTCGGCACTATTTTCGCCGCTGGCGGGCTTAACTTCT
>CAIOKW010000114.1 GCA_903858975.1 Oligoflexia bacterium
AGGTGTCGCGGGTTCAATCCCCGTTGGTCACCCCATTTTTTAAACAGTGCAGGAGTTTAAAAATTATTTTCCGAATTTTAATTCTGTCGATTTTTTTCAGTTTAAATTTCGGTTGCTCGCATCCTCGTCCAAAAGTTCAGAACGAGCTTAAAAAAGAAAATTCTTCTTCAAAACCTTCTTTCATTTTGCCTTCTCCTGAAAAACAAAAGGCAATAGTGCTCGCTGTTCGCGACGAAATGGTCAGGCTGGATGGTGAGGGGTTGATTCCTCGAAAGAGTCGCCCAGAACCTTTCAAAAAGACCACCGATAAAATCGCTAATGAAGCCATTCGGAATCAAACCATGTTTGATTTCTACCGAACGTTCTCAAGGCTCGATGCCACTTATCCAAATATTCATGCAAACGTTAGCTTTAATAGCGATTTCGATCCTGAGTTTGCGGATCTTGGTCATCGAAATATGGATGAAGCAAATGTGAATTTAAGCACAGAGGTGCTGACTCCATCAAAAACGAAGACTGTCATTGGGAGCATCGTGGGCGATAGTGAAATGAGTAAAAAATGGGAAGGCGCTGAGCTCATTGCCATTAATGGTATTCCACTTAAAAAATGGCAGGATGAAAATTTTATTTACTGCAAGTGGGCGTTGCGGTCGATTTGCGATCGGATGCTTGAAGAAAATATCCTGAAAGGTATTTTGTTTTGGAAGACAGGCCCTCTGGTTTACTCCGTAAAAAATGGACGAGCAAAAAAAAATATCGCTGTTCAGTTTAAAAAAACAGAAAGCGGTTCGAATCATGCATTTGAACGGCGTCAATGTGATTGGAAATGGAAAAAGCGTTATCCTGGATTTGATTTAATCCATAAAGGGTATTTTGCTTGTTTGTTTCAAAAAGTCGATGACGCTTCAACTTTACTTCTTCGAATTAGCTCATTTCAATATAAGCGAGGACATCGGGTAGATCCTAAAAGTCCGATTCAGACGATGAAGCAAGAAACTGATGCACTTAAATCTGTATGGATTCCCCGTTCCGCCTCAGTAAAACAATTAATCCTTGATTTGATCGACAATGGTGGTGGCAACGAGCCGATGGATTACTATCGGATGCTTTTTCATAAACCATTTTTTGAACAATACGTAGAGTTCAAGAAAACTCCAGAAATTGAAGACGATCAACTTCGCAATTCGATGTTCTGGGAAGAAAAAGGGCATGAGCTTTGGTTTCAAAAGCAGAAGAAAGATGGTAATTGGAATGCCTTGAAGATAGGGCAGTTTTCAAAGCCAACGCCGATGTTTTGCGCCGACGATAGCCACTCCTGCGGCGACGTTGCGTTCTATCCATTTGAACACCAATTTAACGGAAAAATAAGCGTCATGCTCAACGATGGCTGTGTTTCATCCTGTGACGGAGTAGCCTGGATGCTTGCCACTCGCTTAAATGCGAAACTTTACGGCTTTTATCAAGCTGCTGACACTGCTTATTCGCGGCTGAGGATTGATATAATTCGAGACGATTCGAAGTCTGATGGGTTTAAGTTGAACATCTCCCCTCAGCGAGCTAATTCGCCAACTGATCTCATCATTTCTCAAGATGTTGCAGTTACTTTGTCAGTAGACGAAAATGGAAAGGTTCTTTCAGGATATCCGCTGCCGCTGAAAAAGTTTGTGCCGATTCGTTGGGATGGTGATTATCACCAGGACGTATTGAAGGCGGTGTTAAATGACAAGTCATGAACAGCCTGCCGGAGAAATTACTCTTTTTAGAAGTGACGACGGTCAGACAAAAATTCAAGTCAGATTTCACGATGAGACAGTGTGGTTATCTCAACGACTGATCGCAGATCTTTATCAAGTCTCGGTACCCAGCGTAAATGAGCATCTCTCTCATATTTATGATGAAGGTGAGATTTCATCCACGGCAACTATTCGGAAATTCCGAATAGTTCAAACTGAAGGAAAACGGCAGGTTACGCGGGATGTGGATCATTACAATCTAGAAGCAATTCTCGCAGTTGGCTACCGTGTCCGGTCTCCTCGCGGAACTCAATTCAGGCAATGGGCGACTAGGCAGCTTCAAGAGTTTTTAGTAAAAGGTTTTGTAATGGATGACGAGCGCCTGAAGCAAGGCGGCGGAAGTTATTTTGATGAGTTACTCGCTCGCATTCGTGACATCTGATCATCCGAACGGATTTTCTGGCGCAAGGTTCTCGATATTTATGCGACCAGTATAGACTATGATCCGAGTGTCGAGGCTTCCAAGCAGTTTTTTTCCACCATCCAAAACAAGATGCATTGGGCGGCTCACGGACAAACTGCTGCCGAAGTCATTGCGAAACGAGCTGATGCCACTCAACCCAATATGGGGCTAACTTCTTGGTCGGGTGCTCGTCCTAAGAAGTCAGATGCCAGTATTGCAAAAAATTACCTCGCACAGGATGAACTCAGTGCGCTCAATCTTATTGTTTCCGCCTATCTCGATTTTGCCGAAATTCAAGCGCTGGCACGAAAGCCCATGCACATGAAGGATTGGATCACCAAACTTGATAGTTTCCTTCAACTGAGTGAACGCGAAGTTCTTTCGCACGCCGGAAAAGTGTCTCATGATAAAGCTCTTAAGAAGGCTGAGATTGAATACAATAAGTTTCGCTCCAAACAAGATCAGCTTCCTGCTTCTGTCGATCAGGATTTTGAGAGTGTTGTGAGTGAAGTTAAAAAAATTGGCCGAGTATCAAAGTCGAAGGGGCAAAAGAAAAAATGATGGATACTGAAATCAATTCTGCCACGGTGGGCGGCAGAATTGGCAAGTCACGATTCAGCTACTCATTTGTGCAACAAGCTGTTGCGGTATTAGGCGCCTCCTCATTCCCCAACATTTCGTGTGTATTTTCTAAAAATCTTCGTGGTTCGGCGAATTTGCGCTTGATTGACGCAATAGCTTTTCCTACAATAGGAACAAATGGTCCGCAAGTATGTGGAATCACAGTGAACGGGTCAAGCGCCCCACTTCTTCTTTTCCTTTTTCATTTCGCCAAATTTCGCTTCACTCAGTTGGTTGTCTAATGGAGTGGTATGTTCAAAAATAAGAAGGTCAGCCTTCAGAATTGACGCTCCGCTGGTCCCCCATAGGATTCTTTTGCATTTTCGTAGTCTTCGGAATTCTAAAAGGTGAGGGTGTTCTGATTCCATGTGTACACTTGCTCAGATTCTTGGGAAAGACCAATCTCAGGTATTGCGGGACACAAAGCTACTTAAAGAAATCGGCGTAATTAAGTGGTTGCCCCTCTAACTGACTCAGTTGGAGGGGCTTTTTGTTTTTATTTTTTATGGGCGCATTGCGATTTTAAGACTAGTGACTATTTTGAACTTTCAATTAATGTTGTTTTGAATGTATTAGGCAGCTACATGGCAGGAGTCATTTTGCTGATTCACTTTATTCACTATCCGGCGTTTCGATTCATTAGAGACGAGAATTTTAATGCCTTTTCAAAGATGCATGCCAAGCGGATCACTTGGATTGTTTTTCCTCCGATGGTTCTTGAACTTGGGATATCGATTTTTCTTTATTCACGGGAGCGGTCGACCGTTAACTCAGTACTGTTGCTTACGAATATTTTAATCTGGGGAATTACGGGGTTAAAAAGTGCTCCAACGCATGATCGACTTTCGCGTGGCTTTGATCATGGGGCTTACCTTGATCTGATGAGATGGAATCGTGCTCGGGTATGGCTTTGGTGTTTCAGGCTGGTGTTCCTGTTGCTAGCAATAGGATTTAAGGGTGTCTAAACTCTAGACATTCGCCCAGGATGCTGGCTTTTAGGATTTCTCATTGCGCTTGAGTCGTATTTATAGAGGCATGAACTTTGCTGATATAGATACTGATGAATCGACTTATAATCGTTCTTTTAGTCAGTTTATTTTGCCCAGGCGCCTTCGGACAAGTGGACCCGGATGCTTCAGTCCAAGCAAAGAAGCTCTTTGCACGCCTTTATTCCTATTCGCGAAATTTTGACGGGAAAATGATCTACGGTCAGCAAAGTCCTTTTTTAGAGGGTCGGGGATGGCAGGCAGACGCTCAACACTCTCTTCCCGGTAGTTTGCCTGAGAGTGACCTATACAAGGTGATTCAGAAAAACCCAGGTCTCTCAGGGTTTGATTTTAGTGTGATCGGGAGTTGGAATGAAACCCTCATTATAAACCAAATGCGCGAAATCCATAGGCGCGGTGGAGTGGTTACACTCTCGTGGCACATGCCTAATTTTAATTCGGATGGAAGTGAGACCGATGCCTGGCACACCGATGGCGATACAGTCAGTAAAATCATGGAGGATCAAAAATACCGGGAAGCATTCTTCAAGAAGCTTGATCGCTTGGTGGCATTCCTTCAAAAATTGAAGGATGTGCCGGTGATCTATAGACCTTGGCACGAGCATAATTTTAATTGGTTCTGGTGGGGAGCTGCAGAGTGTCCAAGGCCTTATTACCTTGCTCTTTGGAAAATGACGGAATTGTATCTTCGAAAGCATGGAATTCACAATCTACTCTATGCATATTCGCCGAACACGATCCGTGATGACTATATGTCTCGCTATCCCGGTGATGAATGGGTGGATGTTCTTGGAGTGGATCAATATTTTAATGGAGCCCTACAGACCGGATGGCAACTGGGATTTTCTCCATTGGATACTTGGAA
>CAIOKW010000115.1 GCA_903858975.1 Oligoflexia bacterium
CGGTGCTGAACAGGACGACTACGAGCCCAAGATTTAAGAGGGAATTATGAAAACAGCCATCATAGGAACTGGGTACGTTGGACTCACTACAGGTGTGGCTCTTGCTTTCCTCGGGCATGAAGTGACCTGCTTAGACGTAGATGCCCATAAGGTAGAAGAGCTCAAAAAAGGGAAGTCACCCATTTACGAACCTCATCTAGATGACCTGATGAAGGCTGCATCGCAGAATCTTCGCTTTACAGTGGATCCAGTAGAGGCACTGAAAAATGCAGAAGTGATCTTCATTGCGGTGGGAACACCATCTCTACCTGATGGTAATCCTAATCTCAGTTACTTGAAATCAGCAGCCCAATCGATTGGCCATTATATCTCGAGTCCCTTCGTTGTGATTGTGAACAAATCAACCGTGCCGATTGGATCAGGAAATTGGGTCGAGAGTCTGGTTCGTGATGCTTATCGTGCTCAGAACGTTGATAAAAAATCTGAATTTGTAGTCGCATCGAACCCTGAGTTCCTGAGAGAAGGCTCCGCACTTTCGGATATGCTCTATGCAGATCGCGTGGTGGTGGGGTCAGATGAAACCCGTGCTTTAGATGTTCTACGAAAACTTTACCAACCGCTTTTGGAGCAAACCTTTGAAGCTCCATCGTTTTTGCCCAGGCCCGAGGGATTCCGTGCGGTTCACTTTTTGACCAGTGATCTACAATCCGCTGAATTAATTAAGTACGCAGCAAATGCATTCTTGGCTTTGAAGATTTCATTCATAAACGAAATTGCTGAGCTCTCGGAAAAAGTGGGCGCAGACATTCATCATGTAGCTCGTGGGATTGGTCTTGATTCGAGGATTGGAAACCGTTTCCTTCAGGCGGGAATAGGTTGGGGCGGCTCTTGTTTTGGAAAAGATACCGCTGCCTTAATTTCAACCGGTAAAGAGTACGGCTTGTCGATGCCGATTACTCAAGCCGCTCGAGATGTGAATGCACGTCAGAGAGCTCGAATGATCGAAATTTTGATGAATGAACTTAAAATTCTAAAGGGCCGGAAAATTGGGATTCTGGGTCTGGCATTCAAGCCTTTCACGGATGATCTTCGAGACGCGCCAGCATACGAACTCGCATCAAAGCTTGTGGAACGAGGAGCTAAGGTTGTCGGATATGATCCCGTAGCGATGACTCGTGCAAAACGCGAGTGGAGTGATCTTGAGTTAGAATATGCAGAAAATGCCCATTCTGTCTTCAGTGAAGCCGATGCTGTATTGCTTGTGACTGAGTGGCCAGAGTTCAAAATGCTTCCGTATTCAGAGTGCGCAAAACTAATGAAAAATAAGTTCATTTTGGATGGGCGCGGACAAATGGACAAAGAGGCAATGAAAAACGCAGGAATTAAACTCATTACCCTAGGAAAATCATCCACATGAAAAAATCGATTCTTTTGACGGGAGCCGCGGGATTTGTGGCAAGTCATCTTGCGGAACGCTTGCTTTCAGAAGGGTACCGAGTATTGGGTGTAGATAATCTCTGTACCGGACGAATGAAGAATATTGAAGGTCTTCTTCAGCATCCTGATTTTACATTTCTTGAAGCAGATGTTTCAAGAGAGCTTCCCGACGCAGTTCGGATGCAAAATTGGGAATGGGTTATGCATTTTGCATCTCCGGCTTCACCGCCCAAGTACAATGCCCTGCCGATTGAAACGATGCTCGTGAATGGTGAGGGGACTAAGCTGCTCCTGGATATCTGTAAGGCCAGAGGGGCCAAGTTTTTCTTTGCTTCGACCTCTGAGGTTTATGGTGATCCACTAGTGCATCCACAACCCGAATCCTATTGGGGCAATGTGAATTCGATTGGTGTGCGATCGATTTATGATGAGGGCAAGCGCTATGGTGAGGCCATGACCTATGCTTTTCATCGAACCCATCAGGTCGATGTACGTGTGATTCGTATTTTCAACACCTATGGACCGAAGATGGATCCTGAAGATGGACGAGTGGTGACCAATTTGATGTTCCAGGCTCTTAAAAACGAACCGATGACTATTTATGGTGACGGTACTCAGACGAGAAGCTTCCAATATGTTTCAGATTTAGTGGAGGGTGTGATTAAGCTCATGAATACCAACTATGTCTGGCCTGTGAATCTCGGGAACCCAGGTGAGTTTACGATTCTTGAGTTCGCGGATCTGGTGAAGAAAGTGGTTCCGACCCAGAGTGAACTCGTTTTTCGGCCGCTTCCTTCTGACGATCCCAAGCAACGAAAGCCTGTCATCGAACTTGCCAATAAGGTTTTAGCCTGGGAACCCAAGGTGAAGCTTGAGGACGGTCTTCGTATGACGCTCGAGTACTTTAAGAAGTTTGAAATTTAACAAAAAAAGGCTGGATTCTTAACTCCAAATTTCTCGGAGGTGAATCCAGCCTTTTTATTTTGTTGATGGATCTGATCTTAGTATCGGTAGTATTCAGGCTTGTAAGGACCTGAAGAAGAGATACCAAGATATTCTGATTGGTCCGGAGTAAGAACGTCGAGATCTACTCCGATCTTTTTCAGGTGCAAGCGAGCGACCTTTTCATCAAGGTGCTTCGGAAGCATGTACACTTTCTTCTGATACTTAGAAGCATGTGCCCAAAGTTCGATCTGAGCCAATACTTGATTGGTAAATGAGTTACTCATCACGAAGCTTGGATGGCCAGTGGCACAGCCAAGGTTCACTAAGCGTCCTTCAGCAAGCACGATCACTTGTTTGTTGTTCTCAAGGGTATAAAGATCTACTTGTGGCTTGATGGTGTTCTTAGTTTTGCCGTAGTTTTTATTCAACCAAGCCATGTCGATTTCAATGTCGAAGTGTCCAATGTTACAAACAATGGCCTTGTCTTTCATCGCTTTAAAATGGCGCTCTTGAATGATGCCTTTACAACCGGTTGCGGTTACAACGATATCAGCAAGTCCGATGACATCATCCATTTTCTTGACTTCATAGCCTTCCATCGCCGCTTGAAGTGCGCAGATGGGATCAATTTCAGTCACGATCACTCGTGCTCCAGCACCGCTCAATGAATCAGCAGAGCCTTTACCTACGTCACCGAAACCGGCAACCACAGCTACTTTACCGGCAATCATTACATCAGTTGCACGGCGAATGGCATCGACGCAAGATTCACGGCAGCCGTATTTGTTATCGAATTTAGATTTAGTGACAGAGTCGTTCACGTTGATGCATGGAACTGGAAGTTTTCCTTGGCGCTCTAATTCGTGTAGACGGTGTACGCCGGTAGTGGTTTCTTCAGAGATCCCGCGGATGCCTTCATAGAGGGCAGGGTATTTGCTGAGAATCAGGCCGGTGAGGTCTCCGCCGTCATCCAGAATCATGTTGAGAGGTTTCTTTTCATCGCCGAAGAATACGGTTTGATCAATACACCACATGAACTCTTCTTCAGTTTGGCCTTTCCAAGCATAAACTGGAATCCCTGCCGCTGCGATGGCCGCTGCTGCGTGGTCTTGAGTTGAAAAAATATTACAAGAAGACCAGGTGACTTCTGCACCGAGTTCAACCAAGGTCTCAATGAGAACGGCAGTTTGAATGGTCATGTGAAGGCAGCCTGCAACGCGGGCGCCTTTAAGAGGTTTTGATTTGCCGAACTCTTCACGGACAGACATCAATCCAGGCATTTCTGCTTCTGCCAATTTGATCTCTTTGCGGCCCCACTCAGCAAGCGACATATCGCGCACTTTGTACTTCAACATTTTTGGGTTGTTTTCGTAGTATCCGGTCGAGAATCCAGTGCTCATGGTTTAGTCCTTTTTTAAGGTTAAAGTTAATGGGGCTAGGCTAACATGAAGCACCAAAAAGCTCAAGAAATGCTCGAAAACTCCATCTTACTAACGCCTATTTGGTAGAAAGGGGAAGGCTTCAATGATGGGCTCAAAGGGGTGGACCCCTGAGACAACCTGGCTTGCAAACTCGATTGAGGGCTCAATGAACTGATCATGCATGGGCTTTACTTGGGCTTTAAACTGTTTTTCTACGCCCTCTGGGGTTCGGCCCCGTTCGACTACGTCGCGTTTGAGGCGCCTTGAATAGCGGATTTCCTCGGGAGCGTCGACAAAAATTCCGTGGTCAAGCCAAGGTCGGATCAGTGCCTGGGAGAGCAAAAGCATTCCATCTACAATGATGATGGGGCGTGGAATAAATGGAGTGCTTTCACGCTTACGGGTATGAGTTACAAAGTCATAAATAGGGACTTCGATGGCCTTCCCAATTTTAAGTTGCTCTAAGTGCTTTGCTAAGAGTGAAAACTCGATCGCTGAGGGGTGATCAAAGTTAACGGCGGGGTCCCCGTCACCCCGAAATTTAGCCGATTGATCGATGTAGTAATGATCTTGAGCTAAAATAGCGGAGGTGCCTTCACCCAGTTTCTGATTGAGAAACTGATTGAGCATGCGAGCAAAGGTTGTTTTACCCGAGCCGCTTCCCCCTGAAATGCCGACCAATAAAGGTTGAGTAGAGTTCATGAGTGATGAACGGTGTCGTATAAACGATCACCGGCGTCTCCCATGCCGGGCAGGATGTAGCCTTTTTTATTGAGCTCGCGCTCTAGGCTCACGGTGAAAATTTCGACATCCGGAAAATTCTCATGAATCTTACGAATCCCTTGAGGAGCCGCAAGAAGGGTGATGAGGCGAATCTGTTTTACACCATATTCCTTGAGTCGCTCAATTGCGGCACACGCAGTGTCGCCAGTGGCAAGCATCGGATCAAGTAAGAGCACTCGGTGATTCTTCACGTCTTTTGGAAGTCGGAGGTAGTACTCTACGGTGGCATTTACAAAACGATCCCGATAAATCCCGATGTGTCCCACGGTGGCAAAGGGAAGGATCTTCATCATTCCATTTAACATTCCAAGTCCCGCTCTGAGAATTGCAACCAGAGTGAAGGTTTCAGTAATTTTAGGTGACTCCGTTTTTTCAAGAGGGGTTTGAACTGTAACCATCTCCATCTTTAAATCTCTGGTCGCTTCATACGCCATCATTTGACTCATTTCCTCTACGATCTGACGAAAAGCCATTGAGGAGATGTTCTTGTCACGAAGGAACGAGAGTTTGTGTTGAAGCACGGGATGAGTGAGGATCGTCACTTTGGGGTGATTGGGTTTCTGGGTCTTTGGTTTTTTAGCAGTGATTTTTTTTGCCATAAATTTGTCCTATGAATTGAATTAAAAAACAGTTCCGTCGCTAATGAGGTTTAAAGGAGGACCGCCATCTGAACGCAGGCTTGAAGCAATTTTTCGTCCCGCATGCCAAGTCCCGCCTTCGAGAATTTTAACGAGTGGAAGTTCCTCTGAGGTTTTCCCCAGTAGCTTTCTGACTTCATTTCCGATGAGATCAAGTAAGGTCACGGTCAGAGCACGCCATTCCAAAATTAATTCTGAATCAGGGGAGTGCTGAAGGAGAGCCTGCTTCTGATCGCGAAGTTCGATGAGTTTTAAGTCGAGGATGAGTCCACCATTTCGATACTCGGGTAGACCCGTCATTTCATCTAAGTTCTCGATTTGAATTCCAGATTCAATGAGGGGCTCCATGAGTGAATAACTCATCCACTGTGAAAGCTTATGGAACGCAACGAGAGATTCTTGCGAATCTCGTGCGCCCAGGAGTGGGTGAGTCCAGACATCACCAAGATTGATACCTGCAATCGAAATTCTACCCGGCCAAATCGGACCCAGTCGGTGGAGGACGGTTTTTAACACCTCAACGGCCTGGAGTTTTCCATTTTGAACTTTTGATAGCCACACATCATAGAGCGCGCCGGGCCTTGATCCTTCAAATGCTTTTCCGAGGGTATTGAGGAGGGCCACCCGACCCTCAATTCCAAGAAGAGGGTTCGTTTCAGAAACTTGGAATCCTGCTTCGAGTTGGGCGCGAGTAAAGGATTGGAGTCCTTTGGCGTCTGCAGCGATTCTCCCCTCAGAATGAAAAGCCCCCTTTAGAAATAGATCTAAGGATGCAATCGCAAGCCCCTCTGATTTTGAAAAGAGTTTGCCGCCCGAAAAAGGATCTTGGTATTTCCAAGCCATTCCCGCACCGGCGTCTAAAAGCACAGACACAATGGCAAGATCAATCTTCACTCGCGTTTGTTCGTGTGCATCGAGGTGGGCAATTTTCTCATTCAAGACTTTAAGGCGATCAACTTTACCTGCTTGAAAATGTCCAAAGCGAGAATGAAACGGAATATTCAATTCTGGATAATTAGACTTCGTGACGTCTAAAACAAATTTTGCAACTTCAGGAAGCTTTTCCAAGTTCACCTTGAAGTGCGTTTTTCCAGACAAAGCAAAATCATAAAGGCGCTTTGAACGTTCTCGCACGGCTCTCGGGGAGAGGAGATAATCGATTTCTGCGGGACTTGCGTTCATTCGTAGAGTCCTCGGCCTTTGACTTTTTTCAGTTCTTTTTTCTTCTTCACGCCACCTGGAGTGAAGTAACCGGCTGCTTTCTTGGCCTCCATTTCAACTGAGGCATCAGCAGGAATTCGATCAGCCGGAATTTCGACTCGATTGATAATTTTAATGCCGCTGTTGACGATCGCATCATACTTCATGTTCGACATGGAAATGAAATTCGTAATTCGAGTAATTCCAAGCCAGTGGAGCACATCGGGCATCATTTGTTGGAAGCGCATATCCTGAACTCCTGCAACACATTCTGTTCGCAGGAAGTATGTACTGGCTGAATCGCCGCCCTCTTGACGTTTACGTGCGTTGTAAACGAGGAACTTAGTCACTTCTCCGAGTGCGCGTCCTTCTTTGCGGTAGTACACAATCACGCCCGCGCCCCCTTTTTGAGCGGTTTTGATGGCCTCCTCAATTCCCTGAACCAAGTAAGGTCTGCAGGTGCAGATATCAGAACCAAACACATCAGATCCGTTGCACTCATCATGCACGCGAACGGTGAGTTCTTTCTTTGGATCCGTAATCGCTTTTACATCTCCAAAAATATAAACCGAAGTGGAGCCGATCGGCGGCATGAAGGCTTTTAAATCAGCACGAGTAACGAGCTCTGGAAACATGCCGCCCGTTTCTTGAAATAGCGTCTTTCTCAGTTCGCCCTCGGTAGTTCCGAATCGTTCTGCAACGGCAGGAAGATACCAAACGGGCTCGATCGCAGCCTTCGTAACCGCCACATCGTAGGACTTCTTAATGATCTTGCCATCCACTTCAAGCTCGCCTCGACGAATAAGATCATCGAGTTCAGCCATGCGGATGTGGGCTTTCGTCACGGCGATGGAGGGGCGAATGTCATAGCCATCTTTCAGTTCTTTTTTGTAGATGCTGGCAATGTCTGCTCCCCAGGGATCAAGAGAAACGATCTTCGTTGGATCCGTCCACGCAGGGTGAGGGCCAATTTTTTCTACCGGCTCAGTATTGGTAAGATCCGGTTTGAAATCTTCAGCTAGCTTTCCAGCAGCCATCGCGAGTGCACGATAAACAGAATAAGAGCCTGAGTGGGCTCCGATCACATTTCGATGCAAGGGATGGGTATTGGTCGCAATCAAGGGACCGCGGACTTTTGGTGTTTTAGCACCCCATTGAATTTCGAAGCTATGGGCTTCTTTGGCTTGTCCGGGGTGAGACGTGAGAACAACGTGAGCAGATCGTTTTGAGTGTTGCATATTATGACATCCAGTTTTTATCTGAGCTTTCGGCCCATTTGATGGTTACTTTTTTCAGTTGCGACCAGAATTCGACTCCCGTTTCACCGGTGATGTCGCCTGTTCCATATTTAGAAGATTTCGTTCCCCCGAAGGAGAAAGGTTCACGGGGAACCGGAACACCAATATTGACCCCAATCATTCCGGCAGTTGATTCATTGGCAACGCGTTCTGCAATGGCGCCGTTTTGGGTAAAGACGCTACAAGCGTTCCCGTAGTGAGACGCGGCTTCAAAGTTTAGCGCTTCAGAAAGATTTTGGCAGCGTACGATGGCAATGATTGGCCCAAAGAGCTCATCGCAAGCGGCGGTAGAGTTTGCTTTCACTCCATCCAAGATGGTTGGCCCGAGCCAGTAGCCTTCTTTCTGTTCGTCTGAAACCTTTGGATTTCGGCCATCAAGGAGGAGCTTTGCGCCTTCCTGCACGGCTTGTTCGATCGCTTGATTGAGGCGGTTCAGGGACTCACGAGAAATCAATGCTCCCATGTCCGCACCCGTCTTGATGGTGCGCGCTTTTTCGACGATTCCCTGAATGTGTGAATCCACATTACCGACAGCAAGCAACACCGATGCAGCCATACAGCGCTGACCTGCGCATCCAGTAAAGGAGTCGGCAATTCCGCGAGACGCCATTTCTAGATCTGCATCCGGCATGAGGATAATAGGATTCTTCGCACCTCCCAAGGCCAGGACTCGTTTTCCAAGAGCTGTTCCGCGGGCGTAAACAGTCTTTGCAATGGGTGAGGATCCGACGAAGCCTACAGCGGCAATCGTCGGGTGATCAATGATGGCTTCTACGGATTCACGGCCCCCTTGAAGAACGGTAAATACTCCTGCAGGGAACCCCGCCTCTTCGATTGCTTTGGCAAGTAAGTTTGAGGTGAGGGGAGTTTTGTCGGATGGCTTCCATACGAATGCATTTCCGACCGCAAGGGCAATGGGAATCATCCACATGGGTACCATCGCGGGAAAGTTAAACGGGGTAATCCCAGCGACGACTCCGAGTGCTTCTCTTCGATACTCGCAAAATACGCCACGGGAAACTTGAAGTCGGCCCCCAGCATCTGCATTTTGAAGTGCGGTTGCAAACTCAAGTACTTCAATACCCTTCATAAGTCCCGCTTTTGCTTCAGCGTGAATTTTTCCCGATTCAGCACTAATTTGTTTTGCGATCAAATCGATATCTCGGAGGAGGATGCTCCTCAAATTGAGCAGAAGACTTGCGCGTTCTTTGATCGGAGTTTTATTCCAGCGGGTTGCAGCCTTCTTGGCGAAAGAGACTGCAACTTCAATGTCCGCGGCACTGCTTTCGTGAAACTGACCAATGACCTTACCGGTCTGAGGGCTTCTCACTTCACGGAGTGCGCCAGAACCGGCCAAAAACTGCCCATTTACGTAGTTCTTACAATCAACCATAAGGCAGAAGAATCTAATGAATAGTGTTGAAATTCAACGAAAAAACACCACTTTCATGAGCAATTACTTGACCGGAGGTGCCATTGCAAGCTATTGAAATTGCACTATGATTCTCACCTTTATGAAGTCGAAGCTCCACCGTGCAACCGTGACCCAAGCAGACCTGCATTACGAGGGTTCGATTACGGTGGATCGGGATCTTCTGGATGCAGCCAATATTCTCATTCATGAGCGCGTGGAAGTTTATGACATCACCAATGGGAATCGCTTTGCAACTTATGCGATTGAAGGTGCGCGCGGTTCAGGCGTCATTTGTATTAATGGTGCTGCTGCTCATTTGTGTAAGCCTGGCAATCTGGTGATCATTTGCTCGTATGTGGGCTTAACTCCAGAGGAAGCGAAGACCCATCAGCCGATCGTGGTGCTTCTCGATGAGAAGAACCAGATCAAGAACAAATAAGTTTATACGCTTGCTGAGCTGTAGCTCAATTCGTGCACGCAGCGATCAGCACCTTTAAAGAAGCAAGAATGTTCCTCGCTCTTTACTTCTGACTTCTGATGAACCAAGGAAGCTAGATTTTTAAAGTAATGGTTTCGATAGTCGCATAAGTAATCACGTCCGAGGTCCAGATGAAGACTGCGTGAGTCTTTCAGGTGATCCTTTGGTTTTGCCGAGAAAACCGTCTTTTTCGAGGAGTGCTCTTCGATTTGATAATCAAAGTTCACTTCATAAAGATAGGATTTCGAAAAAGCAGTCCTCATGACGCTCTCTGTATTCGCCGACTGAAGGTAGCTACTACCAATGAGCCCGTGAGTCTTTAAGTCTGAAACCAATTGGGTGATTTTTGGAAGATCTGTTTTGCGATAAGCGCCTTCAGATTTTAAGGCTTGAATAAAATCAGTAAAAAACCGAAGGCTGATGGGATGACTAAAGTCGATAAAATAGTCAGGATCCACACCCATGGATTTAATCAGCTGATTAAATTTTTCGGTTCCGAGTTTTTGTTCACTCCATTTTAAAATCGGAAAGAGGCTTCGAGCGCTTGATCCTGCATTTTCACGATAAATGTCTTTGAGTTTGAAGTCTTGAGTGTTCACCTTCTCGTGAAGCGATACGGGTTCGAGTCGATCCAAGTGGCCTAGAATGTGACTGTCCACTGGAATTCCGGCGTGATGACAAAATTCGAACCACTGATGGACCGAAGGAATGAGAGTGCCCGCTTCAATTTTTGAAAGCGCGCTTTGAGAGACGCCGATGATTTGAGCGGCATTTGCTTGAGTCCAACCCCGAGCCTTGCGGCTCGAGCGAATGATTTTTGAAGTTTGGAGTGCAGCTTTTTTCTCTTCTGGTGTCACAGACTTAGGCTATTGCTTGAAGTTCGTGAGTGTCAATGAATATTCCTTTTAGAATGATGGCTGATGACTCAGCTTAAGTCTTAGCTACGCTTGTAATCGTCCTGGTAGCGTACAATGTCATCTTCACCAAAATAGGTTCCCACCTGAACTTCGATGAACTCCACCACTTCTGTGCCTGGGTTTCGGATTCGGTGCTTGGCACCTTGAGGAATGTAAATGGATTCACCCGGATTCAGGCGGTGAACCACATCGTTGAGTATGACCTCAGGCTGGCCCTTAATCATGACCCAATGCTCAGCTCGTTTGGCATGGCTTTGATAGGAGAGTTGTTGGCCGGGATTCACGTGAATGACTTTTGATTTATAATCAGCCGTATCACGGAGAATTTCAAACTTACCCCAAGGGCGAAACTCAAATGGATGTTCGTTAGCTCGTTTATCTTTTCGAGCGTTGAGGGCTTCTACGATGTGTTTTACTTTTTGAGTGGAGTTCTTCTTTGAGACGAGGATCGCATCTGCTGTATCGACGACAATCAATTCATGGGTGTCGACAAAGGTGGTGATTCTACCTTGATTTGAAAAGGCGAAGTTTCCATGGCCGCCCACTTCAATCATTTCTGAGTTCTTGCCCAGTTTAGCGATCTCATCCCAAGAGCCCACATCGCTCCAGCCGAGGTCACACGGAATACAAACTTGTTCCTTCAGCTTTTCCATTACGCCGTAATCAATACTCTGAGAAGGGCAGCGCGCATAGAGTTCTGAAAGATTTGATAGATTTGCCTTCAATTCATTCATTACAGACCAGGTTTCAGGCATGAAGTGTTGGAGGTGGCGGATCATGGTCGAAACCTCAAAAATGAACATGCCGCCGTTCCAATAAAAATTACCGGCTTGGATAAAATCTTCTGCCGTTTGCTCATTGGGCTTTTCACGAAACCCCTTGGTTTGAAGGGCTTGAAGGCCATGAGCTTCCAGGTACGGTTTTTCTGCAACCTCAATGTAGCCATATCCGGTGGCAGGATAAGTAGGCTTGATTCCAATGGTAACGACTTGGCCGCGAGTGGCGCATTCCATTCCGAGTTCCAAGGCCTTCTTAAAGGCATCCGTATTTTGGATCAGGTGATCGGAAGGGAAAATGCCTACGATCGATTTGCTTTGTCCCTTCAATTCCAAAACCTTACAAAGGAGCGCAATCGCAGGAGCCGTGTTATTCGCTTTCGGCTCAAAGAGGGCCTGCTCGGTAGGAACCTGGGTGTTGCGCATCACCGTTTCAGTGAGGACTTTGAGTCCCTGATTCGTGACCACCCAAGGCGAGCCAAAGGGTTTCAGTCGATTCAGGGTTTTCGTAAAAAGCGACTCTTCAAAAAGCTCACAAAATTGCTTTGGGAATTGCGTTCGAGAAAGGGGCCAAAGGCGCGTGCCGCTACCACCTGAAAGGATCGTTGGGATAAAGTTCATAAGGCGGTCATTGTTCCAAATATCCCTGAAAAAATCGAGTTTTTTTTTAGAAAAGGGCTTCACTCTTGCGCAATCCATACTTTTTAGTATAGATTACTCCCCATGGAAGATTCAGCTGTTTACGTATCCCTTGAGTTCACCCCAAATCCCAATACTTTAAAGTATTCGGTTAATCGCAAACTTTTGGACAAAGGTGCCGCCAATTTCACCAAAAAAGAAGACGCAGAAAAGCGCTCACCGCTTGCGTTTAAACTCCTCAACGTTGCGGGCATTTCAGGTGTCATGATCGGTAAGGATTTCGTGACGATCACCAAGACTGAAGATGGGGATTGGGACCATGTTCACAAGACTGCGTCCGACACCATTGATCAGCATCTGACGGCAGGGGAGTTGGTGCTCGATGTTGATCTGTCGGCTGGCATTTCAAACCAGAACGCAACTGAGATCGAGAAGCAAATTCAAAAGTTCCTCGATGATGAGATTCGTCCAGCCGTGGCAATGGACGGAGGCGATGTCACTCTTGATCGCTTTGAAGATGGGGTCGTTTATCTTTATATGCAAGGCGCCTGTGCGGGATGTCCAAGCTCAAGCATGACTCTGAAGATGGGAATTGAGACGAAGCTACGCGCTGCGATTCCTGAAGTCATCGAAGTCGTTCAA
The DNA here is from genome assembly GCA_903858975.1 of Oligoflexia bacterium. GTDB lineage: Bacteria > Bdellovibrionota > UBA1018 > UBA1018 > CAIMNF01 > CAIMNF01. The sequence continues at coordinate 12,589 of CAIOKW010000115.1, forward strand.
ATCTAGTAAAAAAAGGGGCAACCGAGCCGCTGCTTAGAAGTCGTACCCGCCGAGAGAGCCTTCATCCACGGGTCTTCTTTTAGATGCCGGGATACGTATCGCCTTTGGCGTGGCCTCTTCAGTATTATTTCGTTCATCTCCATCCGGATACCACTGGGTCGGAGCTCGATCGAGTTTATAGGGTTTCCAAGGTGCTGGAAGATCCTGATTCGAGAGCGCAAGCTTGTCGAAGTCTTTTTCTTTTGGATTGATGAAGGCTTTCAGTTTCGATTGAAAGGGAACCCCCAAGATCGCTCGACGAATTAAAGGGGCTTGAGACTGGGCAAATCGATATCCCACGACCATGACCTTTTTTCCTTTTTCGCGGTCATCCAGTTTAGCGGAGAGACCTTTCAAGGATCCGCGGGGATACACGTGAACTTCTAGGTTTCCTTCCCATTCAATCACATCGACGCGCTTTTGAGAGGGCCCAGTGCCATCGAGCCGGTCGAACACCTCTTCCGCAAAAACAGAATAAGAAGTCACGACTCCAGTGAGAATAGCAAAAATAAACATCAAAAGGCGAAACGGTAGAACCATGAATATGTCCCTAACAATGGTGTTTACCCGCTCCGTGGCAAAACTTAAGGCCTTAAACATCCATGGCCTTAAAGTCTTATCGGCAGGAGGGGGGGTTGGCTTGAGAGGAAGCTTTAAGACCTTAAATTAATTGGGAGTTTTGGCTTATCGGTGTTAGGGTTTTTCAATGGTTCGAGCCTTGTTTTTAGCTTTAATACTGGCCTTTTCGGCCTGCTCTAATCGACCTGTGAGTCCGGGACTGGTTTCAACCAGTGCGCTTGGAACCACTCGGGGGCTTCACTTAGTACGCGCCATTACCCATTTTCATTCTCCATACTCTTTTGATGCCTGCGATGGAAAAGGGTACAATCCTGACGGTACGATTAATCTTTCTTGCCTTCATGATGCCAAGTACGCATTTTGTGAAAACCACATTAATTTTGTTTTTGTCACGGACCATGTCAGTCACATTTCTGAAACCCATTTCTCGGACCTGGTCCTGCATGAATCCGGCGATACCTTGATCACGAAGTTAGGGGATCCAGTCGGAAACCAAATCAATTGTTCGGATGGATTTGTTGCGACGACTGCACCTGGGCTTGAGGGTCGATTGCTGGGGTTGGGGATGGAGCGCCATGTGGCTGCCGATCAAACCTCTAGGGAAGCGGTTTATAGTGTTGATACCGCAGCGGCAAAAACCAGTCTTGAAACCAACGCAAATGCACTGGTGGCGATTCCTCATACTGAAAGTAGGGATGTGCTCTCTTTGATCGCCCTGGCTCCATCTGTGATAGAGATCTACAACCTTCATGCAAATTTAGATCCGAAAATCCGTAAGAAATATTTGCACCGTAATCCTTTTGATAAAGTGGGCGTCTTCATCAATTATCTTGCAGACCCCTACAAATCACTGAACCCCGATTACATGTTCATGGATTTTCTCGAATTCAATGACATTTACTTTCAAACCTGGGATGCGCTTCTTTCAGCGGGGCTTTCGGTTACGGGACTGGGTGGCCTTGATTCCCATGAAAATATTTTTTCTCAAAAAGGCGCTGACGGGCAGCGACTCGATCATCATCGACGCATGACAAGGCTCATGAATAATCTCGTGCTGACGGCTCATGATGATATCGATTCCGTAAAGGCGGCGATACAGGCCGGGAAAGTGTACTTCACGATCGAAGGGCTTGGCACTCCGGTCGGACTTGATTTTTATGGAGAGCTCACGAGTGGATTAGGAACCACGACGGTTGAAATGGGGGGCCTCCTTGCCATCACCACCGAGGCTTCGAGTTTACATTTTAACATTCCAACGGTCTATTCAAAGTTCCCGGGGATGGACTCAGATGAAAAACCCGAGATTTGGGCTGAACTGATTTATGTGAACGGCGCAGGTGTGGAATCGGTGGTTGCAACATCGAGTGGGACCAGTCTCAGTTATAGCGAGCCTCCTGCTGGGAATTACCGAGTTCAAGTAAAAATGAAGCCGCATCATTTGCGCGGTTTTTTATTTAATGAAGATCATGCAGACGAAACCTATATTTGGATTATTTCAAATCACATCAAGGTGACGCGCTGATGTTATTTTTGATTACCCTCTTTTTCAATTCCTGTTTTGGTTCAGAGATGGCAGTAACCTCAGCAGTACAGCTTCCTCAGCCCTTGACGCTTGGAGTTCAATTGACTGGGGATGCTCACCCTGACTGGTCGCCTTTTTATGAGGCGGGGTTCTTCAAATTTCCGCTCACTTCGTCCACACGTTCCGTTTCAACTTACAGCATGGAAACAGGAGTTCGCTATCATCCCTTCTCGAATTGGTTCTATGTGGAGGGAGAGCTCGGTTTTCGGCAACTCAGCGTGAGCGTCGATATCACGAACCTGAAGCAAGACGGAGTGTCGCTGGCGAGTGCAGCCATCGCAAATCTCGGAACCGTTTATAGCGGGGTTTTGGTCGGAGGAGAATGGCGTCTTGCTCCGAAATTTGCCCTCGCCTTTGATCTAGGTGTTCAACTGGCGCTTTTGCACACGGGCGGGATTACGATTGTGACCTTGCCGGGTCAAGATGATGGCACCGATAACTCGGTGAGCGATAAGGCAGAAATGAAAAGAATCTCAGGACTGCCGCTTCCGCAAATTGCGGTTTTTCGCCTGGTTTGGTATATCTAAGCCTATTATGGCAAAACCTAAGTTCGCGTTCTCGATGAGTCGAGTTTCTAAAGTTTATCCTCCCAACAAAACAGTCCTTCGTGACATTTCCCTCTCCTTTTTCTACGGCGCAAAGATTGGCGTCTTAGGATTGAACGGGGCCGGAAAATCGACCTTGATGAAGGTGATCGCAGGGGAAGAAACCAATGTAAATGGTGAAGTGCTTCCTTCAGACGGAGTCACCTTTGGTTACTTGAAGCAAGAGCCGGAGCTCGACAATACCAAAACGGTAAAAGAAATCGTGATGGAAGGAACCGGAGAACTGGGCCGGGACCTGAAGCGGTTTGAAGAAATTGGAATGAAGTTTGCCGATCCAGATCTCGATCCTGATTTGATGAATGATCTTCTAGAAGAGCAATCAGCTATTCAAGAGCGTATTGAGGCCAAAGATGGTTGGGATATTGATCGCAAACTCGAAGTGTCCATGGAGGCGCTTCGCTGTCCACCTGCAGACGCTATCGTAAAAAATTTATCAGGAGGGGAGCGCCGACGTGTGGCCCTATGCCGACTCTTGATTCAACGTCCAGACGTTCTCCTTCTGGATGAGCCGACCAACCACTTGGATGCAGAATCCGTGGCATGGCTCGAAGACTTTTTGCAGAAATATGAAGGAACGGTCATTGCCGTAACCCATGATCGCTATTTTCTAGATAATATTGCCGGGTGGATTTTAGAACTGGATCGAGGTCATGGGATTCCATGGGAAGGCAACTATTCAAGCTGGCTTGAGCAGAAGCAAAATCGACTGATTCAAGAAGAAAAGACAGAAACGAAGCGACAAAAAACTCTGGAGCGAGAGCTCGAGTGGATTCGGATGAGTCCAAAAGCACGCCAAGCAAAGAGTAAAGCGCGCGTAAATGCCTACGAGGCACTTCTCAATGAGAGTCAAGGTGGACGCCGAGACGAAGAGATGGAAATTTACATTCCAGCGGGTCCTCGTCTTGGATCAGTC
>CAIOKW010000116.1 GCA_903858975.1 Oligoflexia bacterium
AAGCGCTTTTCCAAGCGTTTGACGATCCGTAAACTCAATGGTTCCCCCAAATGGAATCCCATAAGCAACTTGAGACACTTTGATTCCAATCGGCTTTAAAAGGCGAGACAAATAGAGCGTCGTGGCCTCACCCTCGACCGATGGATTCAATGCAAAGATCACTTCCTTCACTTCAGATTCTTTTAGGCGAAGAAACAGTTCACGCATCTTCAAATCTTCTGGACCCACGCCATCCAGAGGAGACAGCAATCCATGAAGAACATGATAAACCCCGCGGTAAGAACCCGTTCGCTCAATCGGAGTGACATCACTGGGGCGCTCGACCACACAGATTTGAAGTTGATCTCGCTTTGGATCCTCACAGATTTCGCACTTTTCAGTTTCTGAAAAGTTAAAGCACGAGTTGCAATACTTAAGCTTAGTCTTTGCATCAATCAAAGCCTGGGCAAGTCCCGTGGAAAAACTCTCGTCCTGATTCAAAATGTAATAAGCTAAACGGGTTGCGCTTTTTTCACCAATCCCGGGAAGCTTTGATAGTTCAAAAACGAGTTTCGATAATGGATTCATGAGTCCCTCTTGATCATTTCAATCTGTGTGAGCTCTACCCCGAATAACGATCTCGCCTCTTGAACGACTTCGTTAGACATGATCATCTTCATTTTGTTTTCATGAGATTCTTTTGCTTCTCGCTCAGATTTCTCAGCAAGACTCTCCCCTTGAAGTTCCGAGAAGAATACCTCGGGTTGAGCCTTGAATCCTAAAAATGCTTCCGTGAGCAAAAGGAACTGATCCTTCATTGCTTTTTGCTGGAGCTGATCGGCCTTGATGCGATCTTTTTCTCTGAAGCCGAGTCTAAACTTTTGATCCGAATGCTCCGGAATGCTCCACTCCACGACCGATTCGAGCAAAATTCCAAGTACAGGCCGCGTCTGAGTGCTGAGTTCAATCAGTTTTTCCCAAGTTTTAGGTCCCGAGGACACGCTCACTCGCTGTACTTCCGGTTTTGATTCTGTTTTTGGCTTTAAATCACCATGAAAAGAAAAACCAAGACCACCCATCGGCTCTACGGGTTCTGGGGTGGGTACTTTCACTGGCGCGGGCGAAGGTTTCGGTGCTGGTACTTCAGCACTTACTTCAGGCCTGGCCGCCCTCCGGGGAGTTGCGGCCGCCTCACTCAGATTCTGTGCGCCCACTTTCACGAGTGCATCAGCAAGTGCCGTCTTAATCACTAAAAGATCAAAAATGAGCTTCGGCTGAGCCGCACGCGACAGAAGATCAAGGCCATGGTGATACACTTGAAAGATCAATTCTATCTCTTCAATCTCGCGAACCTGAATGAGCGTCTTTAATTGAATGAGTTCATCATCATTAAAATTGGTCTCAGGCTTTTCGACTCCGGCCTTCATCAGCAAGAGTGCATGAATCATTTCAATCAAAGACTTCAGTAAAACCTTGAGGTCGACTCCTTGATTAAAAGCATTTTGAACAATCTCAAGTGCGCCCTTCGCATTTCGCTCGAGAACATTCTTTAAAAGCGCAAAAACAAGCTCAGTACCAATGAGGCCGATACTTTCTCGAACTGCGCTCGCCGTTACTTTCATTCCAGAGAATGAAATCACTTGATCTAAAATCGAGAGGGCATCCCTCATCGAACCCTCAGCGGCCCTCGAAATCAAGTTCAATGCCGCAGACTCTGATTCAATTTTCTCGGCAGCGAGGACATCTTTAATGCGATCCATGATTTGAGCCACGGTGACGCGCTTAAAATCAAAGCGCTGACAGCGACCAAGAATCGTTTCGGGAATTTTGTGCGACTCTGTGGTCGCAAAAATAAAGACGACATGCTCGGGTGGCTCCTCAAGCGTCTTTAAAAGCGCATTGAAGGCCTGATTAGAGAGCATGTGAACTTCATCGATAATATAAATTTTGTACTGACCGCTTGAAGGAAGAAACTTCGCGCTCTCGCGAATTTCTCTGACATTTTCCACCCCGTTGTTTGAGGCTCCGTCAATCTCAAGGACATTTACACTCGTTCCTGCCGCAATTTCGTGGCAATCCGAACACTGATCACACGAATACAGGAGTCCATCTCGCTCAACCACATTCGGGCAGCGAAGGGCTTTCGAGAAAATCCGAGCAATCGAGGTCTTCCCAATCCCGCGGGAGCCAGAAAACACATAGGCTTGGTGAGTTCGCTTTAATTTGATCGCGTTCACCAAAGTACGCACCACGGACTGCTGTCCAACGATGTCGGAAAACTGCTTTGGTCGATATTTACGCGCTAAGACTAAGTAAGAACTCACACTTCCCCCAAGAAAGGCTCAAAATTAAAAAACTAGCTTACTCATTCGGGAAATTCAATTTCCAAATGGTTTCCACTCGATCTCGATCCCAGCCCTTCTGGAGCAAGAGGGACTTCATTTTGCTCGCCGATGACGCGCGAGCTCCAAAAGTATCCGCCCAAAGCCGAGAAAAGGCCTGGCTCTGAGTTTCTCCGTCGTCATGGGTATCGATTAAATCCCATAGAAAACCAATGACTCGCCACTCATTGGTGGATTTACCACAGACATCAGAGGGAATATTTTCAAAGCGAATCGGAGCGCGGCGTGGAACCATATATTCAAATTTTGCATCCGGATCAGAGAGCTCAAGATTCAGCCAACCTGCATAAAACGAGGCCCAGCCTTCCGACAGCGCCATGGCTTCGCTATAGCACTGATCAATATAGTGCTGTCCGCCGCCGAAAACACCCAAGTTGGCCTGATCATAAATCGCATGCCCCATTTCATGCGAAACCACATCCCATTGGTTTCCAAGCGTATTATGAACCCGATCCCCATTGTAGTAATCCGCAGTCGCCGGCCACTCAAAGGCAATCTGTCGCTTCCAAAACTGAAGGCCCACTTCAGCGGCCAGCCGATGCTCAGCCTTTACGGCGATTTGCCAAATCCCAAGCGCTTGGCCACTCTCTGATTTTTCATCAAAAATAATTTTTTGCTCTACTCCACACTTCACGGTGAGGAGTAATTCGTAGGGAGCTGATCCAGGGGTCACTTGGTATCGGTCGGACTCAAGAACTGCAGTTACCGACAAGCGCGGCTTATTGCAGGCTGAATCTACCATCTCTCCCTTTTCGTTTGATTTTAGAGTTTGATAGCCTCCATCTGCGTGGATTTGAGCTTTAAAACTAATGCCCTCGATCGGAGTCTCAATGCCTTTTACGATTCGAACAAAACGAAGCGATAACCCTGTTTTTTCAGCACCATCTTCTACTCGATCGGGCTTCAAAAGGTTCCCTGATTTCAGAATTAACTTTTGCGCAAGCGGGGGTGAGAGGTCGGAGTCATTGAGAAGCGTCCCCATTTTTCCCAGACGCATTTCATTCATTACGAGGTGTGCGGCCCTCAGTGCATCGACTCGGCCGCCTGAAATCGTTTTCCCTTGAAGCTCCGGAACGGGCTGCACCGTTTGCATGAGGATGCGCTTGATGTCTTGTCCGGTGAGTTTCGGATTTATGGTCAGCAACAGCGCCGCAACGCCACTCACTTCTGCCGCTGCCATCGAAGTACCCGACATCGCTCCGTACTGACGATTCATCATCGTGCTGACAATTTCTTTTCCGGGAGCTGCGAGTTCCACCATTTTTGCGCCAAAATTTGAGTATTTTTCGAGATGATCATTTTCATCCACGCTTGCAACCGAGATCACATTTGAAAATCGAAGGTTTGCAGGATGGCGTGGCTTTTCATCATTATTACTGTGCCCATTGCCAGCAGAGGCCACAAACAAGACCCCTTGCGACTCGGCTTCCCGGACCGCCTCTTCCAAAGCCTTTGAATAACCAATTCCACCCCAACTCGCATTGATCACGCGTGCGCCCATTTTCACAGCGTAGTGAATGGCAGCAATCGCGTCTTCTCCGTAACCCGATCCATTTTTCATCCAGCGCACTGGAAGGATTTTTACTTTGGGTGAAATTCCTGAAATCCCAAGCCCATTATTTTGAGTCGCCCCAATGATTCCTGAAACATGAGATCCATGGTTGAAATCATCCTCCGCATTGGAGTCCTTGCCTTCAAAATTCCAACCCATGACATCATCAATAAAACCATTTTGATCGTCATCCTTTTCATTCCCCGCAATTTCTTTTGGGTTTTGAAAGATTTGCTTCATCAGATCGGGGTGCTGGAGCGAAGTCCCGGTATCCACCACTGCGACCAGAACTTCTTTTGCGTTCTCCGGAACGAGCTTCCATGCCTCTGGTATTCCCATTTTCTGAATCGACCACTGCTGATCAAAAAGGGTGTCGCTCGGATGAATCGGGCCGCCTGATTGATCTACAAAATAGCGCTGATCTTCTTCGACCCACTCCACCTCTGGGTTGCGCTTGAGCGCTTCCATGATTGATTTTTTTTCAGCATCAGAAACACGGAGGGATTGCCAATTCGTACTTCCGGCAAGAAAGCTCGCGTTTTGAATCGGGCTCCGCGTTTTAATGAGGAGATGGGTTTCAGCCCAGGCGCTTAAACCGAGAAAAACCTGAAGAATCACAAAGAGTTTCATAGTCTTGTGAGTGTATTCCGATCCCATTTTAAAACTCAAGGATTTATGTTAGTTTAAAGATCCTTGAACATTTTAATTTCACTGAACCACCAACTTCGAATCGATGATCAGCCCGCCCTTCAGGAGGCCTTGGCCCTTGCCAAGAGGCATCCTGACTCACGCTTGATGTTTCTTTACTCAGAACTCGCATCTACCTCACCCCAAACACCTGATTTTTTCAGCCCCCTTCACCCGAGGAGCCGAATTCGCGGACCCCATCAAACGCGAATCGTCCTGCAAGCCCTCCAGGAACTGAAATCAAAGCTCGCGGCCGTCGGGATTCCCCTGTTTTGCTTTTGGAATCACAGCGAAGAAGAGGCTCTTGATTTGATTCGGAAGCATCTTCCCGTGGATGCGTATTTCTCCTTCGAGGCGAGCCGACTTTTTTCCAACTGGCCGATTCCTGAGGCTCAATTTCCAAGAACCTTTACCGATTTTAGAAAAGGTCTCTCCCTTGCCCCCGATGAGCCCATCCCCGAACCCGTCCTGGATTCACTAAAACCATCGCCCATCACCGCCCCCGACGAATGGTTCAAGATCAAGTCCCTCTCTGACTTTGGATTTCATTTTTCGGCCGATCCTCGCTCAAGCTTTCCTTTTCAAGGCGATGAAATGAGTGCGCGATCGCGGATCGATTCCTACTTTTTTAATTCCGAGGGACTTAAAAACTATAAAACCACCCGTAACGGGATGATCGGAACCGAATATTCCTCAAAGCTATCGCCCTTCTTAGCGATCGGCTCACTCTCCGTCAGAAGAGCCTGGAGCGAAGTCCTCCGCTATGAATCGATTCAAGGAGCGAATCCAGGATCTGAATGGATGAAGTTTGAGCTCCTCTGGCGTGAGTTCTTTTTATGGTCGGAACAAAAATTCCAAGACCGGTTCTACGCGCTTCAGGGAATCCAAAATCGCACTTACTCCTATCAGGAGTCTCAAGAGCGATTCATCTCCTGGACCCGGACTGAGACCGGTCAGCCACTCGTGGATGCAAATATTCGAGAATTGAACGCGACTGGATTCATTTCCAATCGTGGGCGGCAAAACGTTGCGTCTTATTTCGTTCATGAGCTGAAGCTCCCTTGGCATTGGGGGGCTCGTTATTTTGAATGGATGCTGATTGATTCTTCCATGACTCAGAATTATGGAAATTGGGCTTACTTAGCGGGCGTTGGCTCAGACCCCAGGAGCTTCGGAAGTGCGCCTCGGTATTTTAATTTAGAAAAACAATCTCAAGACTACGACCCAGAAGGAACTTACCAAAAACTATGGCTTTAACGCTCATTTTAGGAAATCAGCTTCATTCCGATTGGTACCGTGAATCATCCCTTCAGCTTCAGAAAAAAAGTCGCGTGCTGATGATTGAGGATTTGGCTCTCGCCTCTCATTTTCGCTACCACAAACTCCGCCTTCTCCACACTTTTGTATCGATGAGAGCCTTTCGAGATGAACTTAAAAAACACTCCATTGATATTCATTACTTTGAACTTCCCGAATCAAAAAAAGTTTCGTTTTGGGAACGCGTTTTAGAGACCCTGGGAGACGAGAAGGAACTTCAGATTTCCGAAGTACCCGATCGCAGCTTTCAAAAATCGCTCGACCAATTTAGCAAGAAGAATAAGATTAAGCTCAAGATCCTTCCCTCGCCGAGCTTCCTTTGTTCAACTGATGAGTTTGATACTTACCTTGGGAAATCAAAACGCCCCTTCATGAAAACCTTTTACGAACGAGAGCGTAAACGACATAAAATTCTCGTTGACCGTGACGGACTCCCGACTGGCGGACAGTGGAGCTTTGATTCTGAAAACAGGAAAAAAACACCCAAGGACTATCAAGAGCCTCCCTTACCTCCGGTTAAAAAAAGCAAACACGAGACTCCCGTGCGAGAGATGATTGAAAAATATTTCTCGAAAAACCCTGGTGAATTAGGTGAACTCTTTATCCCCTATGATGAATCAGGGGCGCAAGAGTGGCTTCAGGGGTTTTTAAAATCTCGATTTGAAGACTTCGGCCCCTATGAAGACGCAATCACCTCAAAACACGACACGCTCAACCACTCGCTCCTTTCTCCACTTTTAAACATTGGCCTCCTGAGCCCGAAAGAGGTGATTAGCGAGACCCTTGAGTTTGCTAAAAAACACAAAACCCCGATTGCCTCCGTAGAAGGATTCATTCGTCAGGTGATGGGATGGCGAGAATTTATTCGCGGAATTGATCACACGTTTGGTGAGCGACAAGCTCAGGAAAATTTTTGGAATCACTCTCGTAAATTAAAACCATGTTGGTATGACGGAACTACAGGTATTCCTCCACTCGATGATGCTATTAAAAAAGTGAATCGGCTTTCTTATAATCACCATATCGAGCGACTCATGGTACTCAGTAACCTCATGCTTCTTTGCGAGATTGATCCGCGTGAGGCCCATCGCTGGTTTATGGAAATGTATCTCGACTCTTATGAGTGGGTTATGGGTCCGAATGTTTATGGAATGGGTCAAATGAGTGATGGTGGAATTTTTGCCACAAAACCCTATATTTCTGGCTCCAATTACATTCTAAAAATGAGCGACTACAAAAAGGGCGATTGGTGTGAGGCTTGGGATGGTCTTTACTGGAGCTTCATTGATCGGCACCGAGCATTCTTTTTAAAAAACCCCCGACTTTCGATGATGGTAAAGCTGCTCGATAAGATGGATCCTAAGAAGCGCGAACGGCTGTTTCAGGCTGCTGAAGAATTCAAGGCGAAGGTCAGCACCTCATCTACGCCTTAGACTATTTTTTATTCTTGCTGAGATCCCGCCAGCTTTTTCCTTCTCTTGCCTTGGGATCGAGCTGAGTCTTCTTTACCCACTCGGTGTGTTCACCGTAAGTTTTACTAAACATATGAGTGCCGTCGTTTTTAGAAACGAAGTAAAGAAAGTCGGTTTCAGCGGGATAGAGTACGGCCTTAATGGATTCTGGATTCGGATTAGAAATGGGCCCAATCGGAAGGGCCGCTA
>CAIOKW010000117.1 GCA_903858975.1 Oligoflexia bacterium
GCAAACTCAAAACCGCTACATGCAAGTCGAAGCCTTCGACCAGATCGACAAGGAGGAAGTCGATCCCATCCTCACCCTAACCGCCAAAGCTGCCTGATCATGCTCTCAGGCCACCCAAAAAATTACACCACCTTGACGGACGCGACCATTTTTTTTCCAGTCCTGCGGCTCTAGGCTCCCCATGGTAGCTGCAACTATTGTGAGGCATTTTGAAGATGCACGTTCGGATCATCCATTGGTTGCGCTTGACCGATTTTGATATCCAGAAGCTTTGTCTATTCATGGTACTCTTAGCTCTTAGGCGCTCCCACAACGATTAAGCTGTTGTTGCCGACCTCGCCGGTTAGATTTGTGCGCAACGGACGCGGGACCTTCTGCACCAGTTCCGCAGAGCCGCGGCCCCAAATCAAGTCCTCGCTGGCGGTTGTATCGCTTCCGATATCGCTACGGTATTAAGATCATCGTAGCAAAAGCAAATCGGGCGTTTCGAAAACGAGCGTTTACGAAATACGCAGGTTTTGCTGCCTTCATGGGCAATGAATTTATGGGTAACTTAACTTATAGAAAATACACTTTGAGGCGAATTTGATCTCAGATTCAGCAGTTGGCGTGGGCCATATGTACTAAGTTGAATGCACAAAATCGAGTTTTCCAGTCAACAACTGATGGTGGGTCAAGCATGCTTGCTTGCCCACCATAGGTGTTGCTCGACAGCAAAGAGCCGGTCGATCAGTCCGTGTCCCGTGTCCCGTGCCTCAACGCTTCGTTTCTTTTTTTGAGGCAGCCTGGTCAGGCGCATATTGCAACATGCGACCAATTGGTTTGCTTAACGATAAGAAAACCTAGTGACATCTCGCATCAGATCGATACCCTAAGCGTGATTCGACATGGCCTACTTGGTCTCGAGATCAACAAGCTCAAGGGAACTGGATGTGATCTTGAGATGAAAGCCGAGGCCCATCAAACGCGACTCAAGCTTTTCGACACGCCAAAACTCAGCTTCGGGTAGCGCAGCGAGGTGCTGAATAAGAGAAAACTCCGCCGTTCTGGTGATCGGTGCGAAATTTCTGAGAATTTCAGCAATGCCAGACATGTCGAAGTCATCCGATGCATAAAGCAGGATCTGAGACATGATATCGACGATGTCTGCCCTTGGTGCGCCTTCCTCAGCAAGGCTCACAATAGCGCCCTGGATAGCGAGCAAAGCAGCATCGCCAATGTTATTGGCAGCAGCGGCTGCGTTCAAAGCATGGTAGATTTCTTGAAGAGACAGTAGCTCTTCGTGTTCATCATTTCCGATTTGTTCGATATCTCTAGCAACTTGAACCATTTTGGATCCTTGTTAGGTTTAGGCCCACTTTTATATAGCAAATTTGATGCCAATCATAAGCAATGGATTCATTGATGTTTTTCTTTCGGGCATGTTGGGGGCTCGGATAGCGTAGGGGCGCGCACATAATGCCCAGATAAGCCGCTGGTGTTAAAACACCCACGGCTCCGGGACCTAGGGCGTGCGAGATGTTCGGCCATGTGGACGGTGTTCGATGTCAAAGTCCAGTTGACTTAGCTGTTCAGCGGTCAATGAATTAGGTTATTGCTCTGAATTAAAATTCAAAAACAGAAAGACAAAATTTTGAAAAAAAATATTGGCCAATAAATTTGAAAGGGAAAACGTAGATTCAAATTCGAAGTGCAACTTCCCGTAACCTGTTGAGGTGGC
>CAIOKW010000118.1 GCA_903858975.1 Oligoflexia bacterium
AGGGCCATAACCCTCGACTGCGAGTGCCTTTTTACTCTAGTAGGGGAACTGGACAATTACTTCACCCCGAAGACTCATCAGATCCAGAGTCACTTCATGTTGTGGTGTGAGTGAAACCTGAATATCGCTTCGATCGGTATCTACATTCACCGGAGCACTCACCTCGTCAAAATCAAGCATCACTTGACCGGACTGAGTCAGGACATTCACCCCTCCGTTCAACTGAGAAAGGTATGCGCCTCCCTCTTCGCTTTGAAAGCTAATCTTACCTTTGTGGTTTAAGACGCTGAGCCGCCCCGCCTTCGAATGGACACTGATGTCTCCGATAGAATGATCCACTCGCACTTCTTCATTCCCTTCATCAATCGATAGCCCCTGGGGCGTTTCAATACCACTTAAGACCACTGGTCTTGAACCTACGACCACGCGTCCGTTTAATTTCGAATCACGGATCTCGGTCTCACATTGTATACAACTTACCCAAAACGGTCGATTCAAAGAGAGTTTAGAAAATTGAAGGCTATTGTTCTTTCCGTTCACCGTAACCCCACCCCGCCACTGATCTAGTTTCAGTGATTTTCCATCTGCGAGAATGACGGTCAGGTCACTCTGATAGGGCGCCTTAATTTCAAGATCCACTTGGACGGAGTTCTTCGCCTGATCCCGCATCTTGGAAACAAGATCAACGCCCTGGGTGTGCCCCATGCGAAGTTCAAATCGATCTCGACCTTCAAAAGTGATCAAACTGAGTTTTTTAAACTCCCGATCTGCTTGCTCACTGGTTTCTGCCAACATTCTGTATTTGATCTTCACTCGAATTCGGTCCTGCACCCAACCGCTCACACTGACATTTCCCAAGCGATGCTGAATATAAATGGGGAACTGATGCTTCATGACCACATCTTGTTCCAATTCCGACTGGAAGCCCTGAACCGCATGAGCTAGCCCTGAAAATGAAAGAAAAAAAGCGATCAATGAAAGTCGTAGAATCGGAATCACGATTCAATAAAAATACCGTGAAACGGAGATGTAATCACAAAAATGTGAAGATTATTTCTTGATTTCATAACGCGTTGAGTTACACTATTAATAAGCGGTTCGATCGGGATACAAAACAACAAGGACTGAGGGTTGAGACGATATTGCTAACAATTTAATACGTTTAGAGTCCTAATGAATAGGGCTCGTGAAGAGGCGGGATTTAAACCCATACCCCTTTTGAAAAAGGCAACCCGACGGAAACGTCGGCGACGCAAAACCACAGAGCTAACGATCTTTTACCCCGAGGATCCAAGCTGGCTGGGCTGCCAAAGGTGAGGAAGCCTTCAAAGCTTTCAAAGGGGGGTCCTATCAACACCCTAGGATTTACTTACCCCAGTAAATCACGCAACTGGACCCCCTCTTCATTACAACGAGGCGCGAGTGATCTGAGCAATCACTCGCGCCTTTATTATTTCTGGGGTTTAGGCTAACAATAGAAACGCTCTATGGCATTTGAAGGACTTCTCATTACTGAAATCTTCCACTCCCTCCAAGGTGAAACCTCACTCATTGGGGTTCCTTTCGTATTTATTCGCCTGACCGGATGTAATCTCCGATGCACCTACTGCGATTCTGCCTATAGCTTCAAGGGTGGAAAAAAGATGAGCTTTGATGAGGTTCTAGTAGAAGTAAAACGCTATCAGGTGAAACACGTGCTGATGACCGGTGGTGAGCCCCTACTTCAGCGTGGCACCCTTCCCTTTATACAGCTGCTCAAAAAAGAGGGCTACGATGTGTCAATCGAGACGCATGGTGAAGTATCCATCGCTCAGGCGAGCCCTTTAGCCCGGATCGTGATGGACATCAAAACTCCAGGTTCTAACATGAGTCGGGGTGCATTTCGGGATAATCTAAAATTCCTAAAGCCTGAAGATGAGATTAAATTTGTGATCACTTCAGAAGAAGACTATGAGTGGGCCAAGGAAATCGTAAAAACGACAAAGCTCCCGACTCAGGAAATTTTGTTTTCACCGGTCATGCTCGCGAAAAACTCTCCCGGTACATTTAAAGGAATAGAGCCCAGGGCACTCGCAGAGAAAATTTTAAAAGATCAACTCCCAGTGCGATTCCAAATCCAACTCCATAAAATTCTATGGGGCGCTGACACCAAAGGCGTCTAAACTCACTGAGACTTCCACAAATCCGCGGAAGGCCTTTGACTCTGATTGAGCGCTTCTTCAAATTTTGTCTGACGGTTTCTTTGGGACACTTTCAATGCGTCTCGTTTTTCTTTCCATGAACGCTTTTCAGATTTAAGAGATTCCCCTAGCTGAAGATCAAATTCTTTCTTCCGACCCACAAAATCCAAAACGTATTTTCTCTGCTCTGGACCTGTTGAATGCGTATCGAAAAACTGATGTCTTTCCTTTTTCTCTCTCGAGCGCCACTCTTTTAACTTAGCTGCTTGGGCTACTGAGAATTCTTTTAAAGCGGATTTTTCTTGGTGATCAAAGGCAAGTTCCTCTTGTCGAAGCGCTGCCTTGAACTCCACCCTTAATTTTTTCTGTTCATCAGGACTTAAAGGGGGAGCAGGTGTCACCAGAACGAGAGGGGGAACCACTGAGGGAGATGGGCTTACCGCTTCCACAGCGATCGCACTTCCCATTTGTACTGCCCCGAATACACAAAGTAATACCCTCAATAGCTCCATACGAAAGACCTTAATAGATTGCTTGAACTTTAGAAACCTTAAAACCCCATCGATTCACGCTACCATCCGCACGGATGCTCACTTGACCCTGATCGCCAGTAATATAATCGGAAGTATACTGAGATTTTGCGCCACTGACGCTTTCGACAGGGCTTCCATCTACCTGACTCACCTCTACCGTGTCATAGCCTGCTTCGGTATCGATCTGGTCAAAAATCACTCGAATAAATTTAGCTCCTGGAACTTTAATGGGGTAATTCACCGTTTTTCCATTTTCATAAGGATGAGCGGATTCGATCGAAACAGAAACATCTTTCCAAGCTGAATCATTGGGAGCATTTTCAACTGGAAAG
The DNA here is from genome assembly GCA_903858975.1 of Oligoflexia bacterium. Lineage (GTDB taxonomy): Bacteria > Bdellovibrionota > UBA1018 > UBA1018 > CAIMNF01 > CAIMNF01. The sequence goes on from CAIOKW010000118.1 coordinate 3,046, forward strand.
ATACCGTGAATCGCATTGTAAACATTGACACGACCCCCTGAGGCCACTTTTCTAGAGAGCGCTCTTACTTTATCACTTGAGCGAATCAGTAAATCCTTCACCTGGGCATAGCTCAAAGATGGATTGGCAGACAAAAGAAGCGCAGAAATTCCGGCTACATGGGGTGTGGCCATTGAGGTTCCGCTCATCACGCCGTAAGCGCCATTCTTAAATGTAGATAAGATCTTCACACCAGGAGCCGCTACGTGAACTGACTTGCGACCATAGTTTGAAAAGCTTGCGAGCTTATCTTGATTATCGGTAGCAGCGACTGAAATAATATTATCGAGGTCATAACTTGCCGGATAAGAAGGCTTTGCATCGTTTTCATTCGCATCATTCCCAGCGGCGGCTACAAACAAGATGCCTTTTTTCTTCGCATCATTAATCGCATCATAGAGAGATTGGGTAAAGGGTCCTCCGCCCCAGCTATTGCTCATAATGTTCACACCCAGTTTAGTTGCATGTTGAATCGATTGAACTGCGCCATCCAATGAACCACTTCCCTGAGCATCCAAAAATTTAATCGGAATGATCGTTACATTCCAATTTACGCCAACAACACCCACTCCGTTATTGCCCACGCCACCAATCGTTCCTGAACAATGACTTCCGTGATTGTGATCATCTAAAGCATCTGAAGTATTGCTTACAAAATTAAACCCGCTGGCCGCATCAACATTGGCTTTTAAATCGGGATGATTATAGTCCACACCCGTATCAATCACCGCGACTCGTACCGATTTATTTCCCGTTACGCCCTCACTCCACACGGGGCTTACGTGAATGTCAGAACCTGGATTTCCAATTTGACCTGCGGCATCTGCTTGACCCGTATTTTTCATACCCCACAGACCTGAAAACTGAGCATCATTGGGATCTGGGTTTGAGTTTCCTACAATGTGATAAATATAATTCGGCTCTGCATACGCAACGGCAGCGTCTTGCTTGAGACTCGCCACCACGTTCCGTGGGGCATTCGCCGGAAGCTTGAAAGTTGCAAAGTCACTGCTCGTTAAGAAGCGATGATAATGAACAGCATTTTTTAATCCGAGGAGCGAACTTAAGCGGTCGGCAACTCCCTGAAAGGCCTCATCTGATTTCATCGAAGCTTGGGGCTTTAATCGAACAACCCACTCACCAAGTTTTGAAGGATAGGCCCCCTGGGGGGCCGCAAGCGTTTGAGATGAGGCAAAAATTAGGGCCGAAATCATCAAAAAAAGCAGAGAAGTCTTTAAGCGCATCATCACTCGTTCCTCCATGAACAAGGTTTGTGTAATAAATCGAATACTCTTAGGAGACTCGATTCCGATTAATTACACAAGCGCTATTGAATTTCTTTACCCTCTTTGATTCGAAGCGTAGGAGTGACTCGCCCCATAAACCGATTAATCTCCGGTATCCCCGCAAAAAGACAAGTGTTTCTATTCTGGGCAGATTTTTCCACAAGAATTGTGTATTCTAGTCTCTCCGCAGCATTGAACCAGATACCCTCAAAAGTTCGGGTGCCTGAGCCTGATAATTTTAGCTTTAAGTGTCTACCCTTCAGCACATTTTGCTGCTCAACCCGAGCCTCTACTGCGAAGAGCGGCTCAGGATTCCCAGGCCCAAAGGGTGCCAGCTTCTCTAATTCCGTCAAAGCTTTGATTTCAAGGTCTGCAAGCGTGCACCGGGCTTCTACTTTCAGCGTTTCGCCTCGGTGACTCGGCGTGAGCGTTGCTAACTTTTCATTGTAGGTGCTCACAAACTCTTCAATGTGCTCAGGCTTGAGCGAAAGACCTGCTGCGAATTTATGCCCACCATAGCCGAGGAGCCTCTCATTTGATAAATGAAGCGCCTCGAGTACATTATATCCGCCGAAGGAGCGAACACTTCCTTTGGCAATTCCATCCTCACGAATGGCAAGTACGATTGCGGGTTTTTTAAAATGGTCGGTAACCTTAGAGGCCACAATTCCAACGACCCCTTCATGCCAGTCCGCTGAAGCGACCACGACTGCATGAGAAAACTTTCCAAGCGCTAAGCCTTCATTTACCTTTTCTCGAACCTGATCCCAAATCGAATTTTGAAGATCCGCGCGTTCCTGATTAATTCCCTCTAACTCCTGAGCAAGCTTCCGCCCCTCATCCGGATCCTTCGTAGTGAGCACACGATAAGCAGTTTCGGCAGACCCCATTCTTCCCGAAGCATTGATTCTTGGTCCCAAGCCAAAACCCAGATTCGAGGGGCCCACACTTTTCACCTCAATGCCTGCAGCCTTCATCAACTCTCTGAGCCCAGGCTTATCGGTTTCTCGCAGAACGTCGAGTCCATGCTTCACTAAAGTACGATTGTCCCCGGTGAGCGGAACCATATCGGCAGCGGTAGCAATTACGACTAAATCCAGTAATCCCTTTAAATTAGGCTCTTTCAGCCCATTTTTTTCAAAAAAACCGCTGAGCCGTGCCTTAATTCGGATCCCCATACAAAGATAGAAACCCAGAGCGCAGCCGCAAAGCTGACGAAGCTCCGAAGTATCCTCGCTTTGTTGCGGGTCAATGATCGCAAATGCGGGAGGTAAGCCCTTCACCGGGTCAATGAGGTGGTGATCCACAATAATCAGCTTGATCCCAAGCTCTTCAGCCTTTTTTGCAGCATCAAAATTAGTAATCCCGCAATCGACCGTAATGAGAATCTCAACTCCATCCTGATGGGCCTTTTCAACTGCTCCCACATTTAAGCCATATCCATCACGAAAACGATCGGGCTGTGCGACGTCAAAATTAAACTTTAAATCTCTAAAAAACCATGTAAGAAGGGCCGCACCGGTGGTGCCATCGACATCATAATCCGTAAACACCCGAAGCTTCGTTTTGGCTGGTCCTTCTTGTGACCCTAAGATTAAATCGACTGCTTTTTCTAAGTTAAGGATCTTAAAAGGATGAGTCAGGGAATCGAGCTTTGGATTCAGAAATGCACTCACCTGCTCGGGAGTCGACATTCCTCGATTTACACACACCGTGGATGCAATAAAGCTTAAGCCAGTTTGTTCTGATAAAAAAAGGGCCGCCTTCTTAGGCGACCCTCCTTCAATTTCGTTTTGAAAAATCCACTCCATGAAATGGACTAGATTCCGATGTGAGCTTCAGGTGAAAGCTTCACTTCGCGACGTTTTTTGCTGCCTGATTTCTTTTGATTCTCGCGATAATGAGTCAACACGATCACCATAGATGAAGCGATAAATACTGATGAGTAAGTACCCACCACGATACCGCACATCAATGCAAATGCGAACGGCTCAAGCACGTGTCCACCAAAAGCCCACAAACAAGCCACACTGACGAAAGTTGCAAGTGAGGTCATGATCGTACGACCGAGAGTCTGATTCACCGATTGATTCACTACTTCTTCAATCGATAAGCTTGGGTTCAACTTCAAGGTCTCACGAACTCGGTCATAGACGATGATCGTATCGTTATTGGAATAACCCATCAGAGCAAGAATCGCTGCAAGTACAGTCAAATCAAACTCTTTGCCCGTTACAATAAAAATACCTACCACGATCACTGCATCATGAAACAAGGCCAAAATAGCCCCCGGCGCATAACGGAAATCAAAGCGAATCGCTACATAGAGAAGAATTGCAATCAAAGAGTAGAACATCGCCAAGAACCCATTCTTACGAAGGAGTCCACCGGCGGATGGACCTACAATGTCAGCTGCTTTAATTTCATACTCACCTGGCTTCAATTCTGAGCTCAGTGAATCACCAATCGTTTTTACAACTTGATTGAGGTCTTTGCCTTCCTCTTGAGCGCGAATCATAAATTCGCTATCTTTCGCATCTCCAAGAGCGAGGATCTTCAGACCCGAAAGCTTTCCCTTTTCAAGAGCAGTACGAAGTTTACCCGTATCCCAAGTGGTCGGTACTTTTACCTTTACTTCAGCACCACCGGTGAAATCGATCCCGTAATTGAGTCCCTTTGTGAAAAGAAGAACCAAGGTTGCCAAGATCATGAGTACAGAAAGAGAAATCCAAACTTTCCGCTTTCCTACAAAATTAATATTCGATTCAGGACTAATTAAGTGAAACATTGATTCTCCTTCAATTAGATACTTAAAGTTTTAGCGTTTTTGTCTTCCATCTTCTTGAGATAGAAATCAAACAACACGCGACAAACGAAGATTGCTGTAAACAGAGTGGTCACAATCCCGATCATCATGGTTACCGCGAAACCTTTTACCGGTCCGCTTCCGTAGATCATGAGTACGATGGCTGCAATTCCATTGGCCACGTTGGCATCCAAAATGGTCTTAAATGCCTTATCGAAACCTGAGTCTACCGCAGCACCGATCGTCTTCCCTAAGCCAAGCTCCTCACGGATACGCTCATAGATCACGACGTTAGAATCGACTGCGATACCGACAGTAAGTGCAATCCCTGCAATCCCCGGAAGGGTCAAAGTTGCTTCAAGCCATACCAGAATCGCAAGTACCAGAACCACGTTCATGAGCAATGAAGCCACTGCAATGATACCCGATACTTGATAATAGATTGCAGTGAGAGCAAATACGGCTAGGATTCCGAGCATACTTGCATAGGCTCCCTTAGCTACTGAATCGGCTCCTAAGCTTGGTCCGACAACTCGTTGCTCCATTAACTCAAGCTGAGCTGGAAGTGCTCCCGCACGCAACACGATTGCAAGGTCTTTTGATTCA
>CAIOKW010000119.1 GCA_903858975.1 Oligoflexia bacterium
GAACAAGTTTTCATTGATGGGGCCTCGCGCTCTAGGGTAGCTTAAGACAAGAATATGCCCACACAAGCAAAGAGTCATCAGTATCAATCCAAATGGAGAATTGGGGAAAGCATCCTCGATGTTCTGATTGGCGGGCGCTCATTTTTGGATTCAAAAAATGGTTTCCGAGGGATGTTCAAAAACTCACTCGCGGCTGACCAATATTTAAATGCCTATGGCTTTGATCTGCATGATCCGATTGAAAAGGCAGAACTCCATGGAACGCTTCAAGAAGCGATTCGATTTATTAAAACTTATTTCTTGAAGCCCTCTAATCCAGAGGGGCTGTCCATTGAGATTCCTAAAAAAATCATGGAGGTTCTTGAATTCCAAGAGCTCCTTCTCTTCGCGAGTTCAGATACTCAGGTTGAGCTTCGACAGTGGGCGTGTGCAATTTTGAGAGTGATTCACACGCTTTCTCATGTCGACCGCGATATGCGTACGCATTTCATCAAAGACATTCAAACTCAGATTCTAGATCGCTTTTATCGCCAGCTTCATCGGGATGAACACGGGCAACTCTATCTCGGAAGGACTCCGGAAGATCACTTGCGAGTCAACTTGGTTGAGTTTCAAGTGAAGCCCCAAAAGGCGCGTGATAGCACGCTCATGAAATTACTTCATAAGCCCGAAAGTGTGGCTGAGGAATTGTTTGATCGAGTCGGCGTTCGATTTGTGACCAAGACTCGTGTGGATGCCATTCGAGTGATTCAGTATTTGGAGCGCACCAATGTAGTCGTGGGAGCCAATATTAAACCCTCTCGTTCGCGGAATACTTTGATCGATCCACAATATTTTAAAGAAACACTGGAGCGCGAATTACCGAGATTACTTCACGGAGAAATTAAGGAATCAGAGTTGAAAGATCTATTGGAAGAGGCTCCCTATCCGAAGGGAAGTGCGGGAGAGAATCCTTTTAGTTCTGAGCACTACCGTGCCATACAGTTCACCTGTCGACAGCTGATCAAAATTAAGAACCCCCTTTCGGATCATATTCGAGATCTGAAGCAGATTTCGCGTGGAATGCAATTAGATCCCAATCTAGCAGCAGCGATTGATCGAGTAGATCAAAAGTATATTCAACGAGTGGCAAGATTCTTCTATCCATTCGAAGTTCAAGTCATCGATGAAGCTAGTCACTCTGATAATGAAAAAGGTCGAAGTGCGCACACTGAATACAAAAAAGCTCAACAAAGAGCAGCCTTAATCCGAGTCATGGGAGCGCTCGTGGAAGCATGAAGCTGAAAGTGGATTATCTTCTCGTAGGAACGGGAGTGGCTCCACTACTTGCAGCTCAACGTCTCACTCAAAGGGGAGATACGGTTGCAATTTTAAATCCGGATCCTGATTTCTTTTTGGAAAACTCGGAGCTGCCACTTGATCTCCTGAGTTTCGAAACCACGGACACGGATCTGAATCGACGGTTTTCAAATAATACTCCCGAACAAATGTACCGTGACTTAGTTCCTGAGTTCCCTGGGGCAATTGAGATCTCTAAAGAAGAGGATCAAAAAAATTCTAACCTCAACTACCAAGTCGAAAGTGCTCCCTGGATTCGTGCGAGACGTCGAATGTGGGTTGCTCCTACTCAGGGCGCAAGTCGAGATCGATTAGAGAGTCTCTACCTTCGCGCGCTGGATCTCGGTTGGAAGCCCCAGTGGTTAGAGGGCGTTTCTATGGCGCGGCGATTTCCTGGATTTTCGACCAAGAGTGTTGAGTCCCGGGATCTAGATGCTTGGGTTGGTTTTATGGGCCCAAAGCTCGGTGATGTAGATGTATCAAGGTATCGAACGGGACTTCTTGAATTTGTGCGGGAACGACTCGGTCGAGAAAACGTGATTACCTCAGCTCACATTTTAAACTCGGACCAAAAAGGCGTTCGATTTCAAAGAAGCCAAGGTCTCCCTTCAAACATTGAAGTCAATCGCGCAGTCCTTTCATTCTGGACTCCGAAGATGGAGCGATCTCTCCGGCAGGACCTCGAAAAATTTCATCCGCGCTCGATCCGTGGATTCAACGACTCGGCGACTCGCCAGTTATGGGAAGAGTGGGATTTGATTTCTCGTGATCCTGTGAATCCCTTTGTGGTTGCTCATTTAGAAAGTCTTCGCATTTGGTCCTATGGCGAGGGCGCTCCGCCACACGGAGGTTGGAATCGAATTAAGGTGATGCGAAGAGAAGTTTCTACGCGCCTAGTGGGAGAGCAATCCTTCCAGGATATCTCGCGTCTTGTGTTTCAGTTCATGGGCTGGGATCGTTTCACCGTTCGAGGCATGACCCCAAGAACTTTTTATCGGTGGAATCAGATGACTCCGATTGAATATGATTCAAATGGGCTCAGGAGTTTAATTATTCCCGCTTGTGATGGACCGATTCATTGGATTGCATCCCAGGTCCGGAAAGCGATTGATGGAGTCTAAATGATGAAGATTCGTGATGGACAAATTGATGTTGCTATTCTCGCGGGTCCCAGGCTTAAGCTTTGGCCCACGCAAGGCGTTCGTGTTCTTTCCCGTCACTGCTCCGATGCGGGTCTCAAAGTCGGTTGGTACGGTGGAACAGGCATGTTGGTTCGGGGAGTTTTACCGCTCGAGTCCGGTGGGGCAGTGGTCATGGTGGAGGATGTTCAAAAGCGTCTCCATCGAATTCAAGCCAAAGCAGTAATCAAAGTCAGTCCAGAACTCGAGTTTCCACTTCCGTTTGAAGGGTGGTATTCACCGGGCCTGATTCCAGAAACCACCGCGAGAAAATTACTCTCTCAGGGAAGTCTGAATTGGCAATCCGTGGTGGTCATTTTGGGAACCGGAAACCGCGCTTTACGTTTGGGATCTGAGCTCTTGGAAAAAAACCTCTCAAGCCGTGTGGTCTGTTTAGAGTCGGTTTACGATCGGGTGCAAGGTTGGGAAGTAGATCAGCGTCGTTTTGAAATGCGAGGCGGAAAGGTGATTTTTGGGAAGCCCATTCACCTTCAACAAAAAACTCCATTCACCTGGTCGCTTCGCGTTCAAGATGGACAAGGGATTCGAGTGATCGATGCAGCCCGAGTGATTTCGGTCGGGCCATTCACCGAGGATCAGGGGTATCGCGAGTATCCATCCGGAAGTCTGATGATTGAGTGGGAAAATTCAGAGGCTAGCTTAGTTTCAGAAGATGTTGAGAAAGTAATGCTCGATGAAAATCGGGCCGTAGTGCTTGCCTCCAGAGTCATTCGCGGATTGGCAGAGCCCTCAGGAGAGTTTAAGGCGCAGCTCGAGAAAATGCTGTGGAATAGTAAGCAAAAATTAAAAGAGATCGAATCACTCCGAATGAATCGATTCCAATGGGGCTACGATGGTAAGTGGTTGAGTGTCGAGAGCAAAAAAGAAATGTTGGACCATCCTGGGGTCCCCAAAGGAATTTCACCCGATAAAATTAAAGCATCCATTGAGTGTATTGAATCGATTGCGTGTCGTGTTTGTGAAAAGTCATGCCCAGCTCACGCGATTCAAATTGACCGTGAGAAGAAAACTTTTTTGATTGAAGATGCGTGCACCGGATGCGGGTTTTGTCTTCAGGCCTGCCCAAGCCAGGTGCCGGTGATGATTGAGGGCGACGCAGCTCAGAGTTATACTTCAGTCTTTTTTCCATTCGCAGAAAAACCAAGCCTGAAAAAAGGGGACCGAGTGGGCCTCTTGTCTCGAAAGGGCGAAATGCTCGTGCAGGGAAGAGTGCTGGATCAGTTTTTAGATGGAGAGATTCCATTATTTAAAGTGGAAGTCCCCTCACATTTGATTTGGGAAGTGAGAGGCTTGATGCCGCTTGCGGGTGCCGGGGATACGCAGAATAGCGAAGAGTTTTATCAAGAGCGCGGCACGCGGGTTGAAATTCAAATTCAGGGAGACAGTCGACGGGTGCGGGAAGGGCAGTTAGCGTCCGTGGCTTTGTTTGAGATCGGGATGGCAC
>CAIOKW010000120.1 GCA_903858975.1 Oligoflexia bacterium
CCAAGGATGAAAGAATCATCGGATCCCGACAAATAAGTAAGGGTCGTGCCCGCGCTCCACACTAATCGCTGAGACCCGGTACTTTGAATTCCTGAATTTTGAGTGCTCAAGGGTGATTGATACTCAAAAGAAACAGAAGTTCCTACTCGATAACGCTCCCAAAACGAATACCCGACTCCTGCTGAACCCGCCGCTGTCCACGTGGAGCTGAGAACACTCTTTCCATTTTGAGGACTCTGAAAACTTCGACCAAAAATCGATCCTATTTTAATCACACTGTTTGCATCCCAGATCGACCAGCGCTTGATCGCAAGGGCTCCCAGCGCCAATTGAAACTGATCGAGACCTGAAGCATCGCTGAAGAGAGTCTTGCTAGACTCATAGATCGATTTACCGGTCGGAAGAGTCAATTGGAGGAAGCTGAAGACCCTAGGAATCAGCAAGGTGTATTCCCACTCCGGCAAGGATTCATAGGCTAAAGTCAGTGAAATATCACCGAGAGCAATGGCACGCTCGTCCTTCCCATTTTGGGCGAGTCGATTCCTTTGCAGGGGTAAAGAAATGCCTGATTGCCATCGATCACGATCAATCAATCGGGCGTAATTGAGGGTCAGAATTTCCTTCTCTTCTTTTGGCGAAAGCGCATCTCGAAATACCGGAATTCCAAGTCCTGCCCCTGGAGCATCCCCAATCACGGTCGCGCTTGAGATTCCAATCTGCAGATTTTGAGACTCATCTCCAGCAATCAGCGCCGGAACTGCATTCGAGCCCGCACAACAAGGAGCCGCTGAAACGGGCACCGCTTGCAGCGTAAAACCAAGGCTTACGATGAAAATTGAAATTAGAAATCTCTGAGCCATGGACGCTTAGTTTGCCTGATAGGGAAACGAGGCTTGGTCAGAGAGCTGACCATTGGTGGCTTTGAAAAGAATTCGAATTTCCCAAGCTCCCGGCATTACAAAAAATACATTTTTAACGTCAAAAACTCCCTCAAATGGATCTCCTGAAGCGGTCTGCGCTTGAGTCACTGAAACGGGACTGGATCCATGGCCCATGCTCGGCATGAAAAGCTTCACAAGCACTTGTCCGTCTGGATTCAAGAATACCGGCTGCTGTGCGGTTCCTTGATTTTTATCCCAGAAATAAAGCTTAAAGGATCCTGCTTCATCGGAATTCGGCTTCTTTAGCCATGCAAGCGATGCACAGAGATTTTGGGTCTTGAAATAGAAATCGCAATCGAGTCCGCCATCGCTTTCACCCGGAACCGTGATCGCACTTTGATTCGGCGCTTGAAGCGTCCGCACTGGATCTGTGTGATTGAGAATCGGTGACCAACCACAAGCAGCTAGCGAAAAATTAACCCCTAAAAATACCACCAATACACTCAGTAAGTTTCTCATCTTTTTCTCCTATCACTTAACGTTTAATCGCACAACCGAGTGCTCGCGCTCTGGTTGTTTCAATTTTCTTCCCCAACTTTAAACTGAGGAGGGCATCCGCAAGGAAATTCTTTTTTGCATTGGCGGCTTCAGCTGAATCATCCACTCCGCCTTGAAATAAAATCTCCTGATCTTTCAACACAAACACGTGAGGCGTTTTTAATGCCTTAAACTCATCGGCCAGTTTCGCACCCGGATCCTTTAGGACAGGAAATGGCAGATTCGATTCTCGAAAATGAGCTAGTCCCATGACCTCTGGTTCATCCTGATTTGAATGGACACCTACAAACTGAAATCCCTCTTTTGAATAGGTCTCATAGAGAGCTTTTAGGATCTTTTCGTGGCTCGCTGAACACGGACACTTTGCAGATAGGAAAACGACCACGGTCGCTTTTGATTTTGTACCCGGAAATTGAATTTCACGTCCCGAAAGCAAGTCCTGCCCTACATAGGCCTTTGCGTCGTTCGATCCCCATAGAAATCCAAGGATCAGGAAGAGTTCTGGGATGATTTTCATGCAACTTAAGCTATGATAGTCTTTGCCTAAGGTCAAAAGCTTTAACGCACGGTCCTGTAGTTAAATGGATATAACGGCCCTTTCCTAAAGGGCTGTTGCAGGTTCGATTCCTGCCGGGACCGCCATTTTCCTCGGTAACCAAGAATTTGCTTTGAATTGACGCATCTCTCCGCGGTTTAATAAAGATCTATGCAGCAGAAGCTCGACGAGTTCTTAAAAGCTTTTATTTCAGCAACCGAACACACCTTGAGAGAACTCTCTCAAGTCACCATCGAAAGCTCAACCATCCTCCGACTGGAAGAACTCACACATCGAGATGCGGCCGTTGCAGGCGTCATTGGAATCACCTCTCCTGAAATTCAAGGCTCCATGAGCATTCAGTTCCCCACGCCGGTTTTTTTACAAATTATGAATGGAATGCTCGGTGAATCGATGACCGAAATTGTTCCCGGGATTGAAGATGGTGCCACAGAGCTCACCAACATCATTTTTGGAAATGCAAAAGCGAAACTGAACGATGCGGGCTTTCAAATTCAAATGGCCCTTCCCAATCTCCTTCGCGGTAAAAGCATTCAGAGCGTCGGTGGAGCTTCACCCCAAAATACCCTCGGAGTTGAATTTTACACCTCTTCTGGACCCTTCTGGATTGTTTTTGAAATTAACCAAAAAAGAGCTGATATCAAGCCACCCGCTGCCCATCAGGCGCTCAGTAAAAATTGGAGCGCTGACGTCCTTCTCGAGTTTGTAAAAGCGGTCAGAAAAACTCTCGAAGTTCAATTTGGAACCGCGATCGAAATTGGCGCCCCTTTTAAAAAATCAGAGGCAAACGTTTTTTACTTTGACGTCGGCTCCGTGATTGGGGTGACAGACCAAGATTTTACGGGGTTTTTTGGAATGTACTACGAGGGGAAAACCTTTCTATCCCTCATGAACCAGCTTCTCGGAACGGACTTCACGGAACTCAGTGACGAGATTCAAGATGGTGCCAGTGAAATCACAAATATCTGTTTCGGCGTCGCAAAGCAGGTTTTAAATGTCCAAGGCCATGCGATTCAAATGGCTCTTCCTTATTTGATTCGCGGAAAAGATATTGAGTCCACCTCCCGCTCCCAGGGCAGAAATACGATTGCAGTACCCCTCAAAACTCCAGCCGGAAAATTCTGGATTGAGTTTGGGTATAAGGAATCAAATCAATAGGAAGACTTCATGAAAAAAATTTTGGCGCTCCTCTTTATCCTCACTTCCCACCAAGCCTCTGCATTTGAAATGATGGGGATGATTGGCTATGATACTCCCCTTTATTCCGGTAAGCCTGCGAGCTACCAAACTTCGGGTGGAGGTGTGGGGTATGGATTTTTTGGAAGACTTGATCTTGGACCCGGTGCTGTTGAAACGGGTTTTCTTTATGCTCCCACTTCTCTCACTTGGACCGTTGCCAGTAGTCAGGTTACTGCCAATGGCTCTTATTGGTTATTTCCGGTGATGTATCGAGTGGATGTTCTTCCACCCTTCTTAAATTTCGCTATCGGTCCTGATTTTGCCTACATGGGGAACACCAGTTATAGTATCGCGGGGGCCTCAGTGGGATCAAACGCCAGCGGATTCAAAAGTCATTTTGGTGCGCAGATGAGCATTCAAGGTACTCAGGATTTAGGTGAAAATCTGAGCGCTGTTTTAGATCTTCGTTACCGTCAGGCAATTGGAAACGCAATTGCAGTGAATGGACAGTCTGCTCAATTTAATTTTTTCATGATCTCACTGGGACTTCAAAAAAGACTGGAATAGATCTTTTCTCGTTGAATCATGTCCGCCACAGCAAGCGAAGGCTCGAGCGTGAACTGGATTGTAAAAAATGCGGAAATCGCCGTGTGAATCAGGCTTGATTCATTAATTCCAATGCCTCCAGCCACATTGACTCGATCTGGATTCGACCACGCGACAATGGGCCCATATAAATGAGAATGCCCGCCTGAGTCGAGTGCGTGCGCATAAATCGAAAGCCACCCGAACTTCCACGTTTCATCCCACTTATAGAGTAAAAGTGGATTGAGGGTGAGAAGATGCTCCCCCGCACTCTGTCCTGAAAGAAGAGTTAATTCATCAAAGAAAGGTTTTGAACTTCGAAAGCTCTCGAGTTTCTCATACCGACCTGTCATCGAAAAAATCACTCCCTGGTAGGCTGCAATGAAATGGCCCTTCCAAAAGCTCCGGTCGACTCTCCCATTGCACTCATAAATCGAACAATTGATGAACTTAGGGGTATAATTTCGAGTCCCCGTATCCCAACCGTACGAAAGACCCAAAATTGAAATGGGGAAGAGTTGCAACTCATAGCCAGCCCGATTCACGACCGCACTGCTGGCGAGGTTCGCCCCTAAACGCAAATATCCGTATTTCCATTGGTCGGTACTGCCCCAAAGGGGAAGCCCAATTCCTGCCGCTCCAAACGCCTGAAGTCCGACCGGATAGGTCCTCCCATTTAAGCCCCACTTGAGGTCAGGAGCCCAATCGAAAGCTTGGGCCGAAAACGCCGCTAAGTACCCCAATATCATGAGGGAAAATCTAATCTTTAAAAATATAACACGAAGCATAAATCACCATTGACTGGATGCGCAATTCTCGATAAACCCCTACCCATCATGAGGCTGGGGACTAAGCATATCGGGATCATCGCATCTCTTCTATTTTTCTCATCTGAAAGCTTTGCTAGCTTCCAAGATGAACTGCAGTTTCAAATCTTCCACTACGCGTCCGATAATGCTCCCACAATTTATCTCTCTGACAAAACGATTTTTGAAACCCAGAACTTCCTCACCAAAGTGGATTTTTACTTCGAATCCGGACTGAAAGGCGCCTGGAGTTTGGACCCAGATCCCCTCAGATACACCCTTTACTTCGATGATTCGGAAAAAAGCCTCATGTGGTTTGGACGGGAACACCCCCTCAACCTCACGAGAGGCTATATTGTTGAGCCTACCTCGGCCCTGGGAAGCGTATGGGTACAAAACCAACTCGATGCCCTAAATCCAAGAGTGAACGGGTGGATCGGGACCGGAATCGTTCATGAACTCGATCCCAAATGGAAATTTATAGCGACTTATTCCCCCCTCTTCATTCCAACCTTTGGGCCAAGCCTCGGTTTCACGGATCGCGGAGACCTCAATCCCTCCCGTTTTGCGAGACTTCCTCCCTCTAATGTAATTACGGGCGGAGTTAATTTACCGATCCGCTACCAATTGCGACTCAATCAGCTCTCTGAACTTCTTTTTCGTCATCAGGTTTTTATGGGACTCAGTCACGATGATCCAAACTTAAACTTGGATGCATACGTCTACACGGCACCCAGACCCATGGCCGTCCCCCTGACCGATGCGACTTTGGCCGTGAATCAAAACGACGTAAATGCAAAAGTCTATATTGATCCTCAATTTCCGCGCGAATATTGGAGTGGTATGAGATCACAATTGAAAGAGCTCCCCTTTCACCCCTCCGTGGAACTCGTTCAAAACTTAACCGAGTTTTCGAATCACATTGTATCGCTCACTGGCTATTTTGAATCTCCTCAAATTAACCCCTTCGTTGTGAAACGAGCTACACGTGGAAGTTTTGGAATTCTCAGTCACTTCCAAAAAGAGTTCACTGATCCACAATTCGGTGACTTTCTGATTTTCCTAAAGCTCCCCCTGGATATTACCTACGACCTTGCCTATCGCTCACTGGTCGAATCTACTTTAATGACCGGAAAACAAAGCCTCTACTGGCTCAATGAATTAGAATACACGATGAAGCGAGGTCTATCCCTCTTACTCGCCCTTCGAATTCTAGCTGGAGAAGACAATAGTTACTTCGGCGCCTGGAGAAACCAAAGCTCATATTCCATCGGGGTGAAACAACTATGGTAAAAGTCTTTTCTCTCATCATTCTTTTGACCCAACTCAGTGGATGCGGCTTTATTCGATCGGTGTGGAACGCAGCCCCTCCGAAACGATCCACCGTTGAAATGAAAGCAAGTGCATTACCGAGCTTTACTCAAGTGTTTAGCACTAATGAGGATGAGTCAAAAACTGCACTCAATGCGTGGAGAAAAAACATCACGGGATCCTTCAGGATGATCGAGGGAAAGCAAAAAGATTTCCTTTCGAGTCAAGAAATCAAAACTCTGGTCATGAAAGGCTTGGTAAAACTCGATTCAGACACGCAAGTTTCAACGGATCGTGCGCTTGCGGTTCTTGAGATCCTCGGTCTCGCGAGCATCCTCCAGGACGTATCACTCTACAATTCGCCCTTTGGCGACCTCAGCCGGATGAAGTTCGAAGATCTGCCGCCCAACGAGCAAGCCTATTATGTTCAACACTCGCTGATCA